>JBAPYG010000370.1:0-3022 GCA_049284615.1 Acidimicrobiia bacterium | reverse complement strand
TCTCGGGATCGCCGCTCCGCATGTCGCCCCCGGCCGACACCACGGCGGCCAGCCCCCGGTCCACTGCGCGGTCACAAGCCCACCCTTTCGCCACGCCACCCAGATCGAGACGTGTGCCCCGGCCCAGGGTGACGGTGTCGCCCTCGACAGACCAAGACGGCTCGGCGCACCCAATGGGCTCGGAGGCGAGATCGGTCACCGATTCGAAGGTTCGGTCATAACCCCAGCCGGTCACGGCGGCGCCGACGCCGATGTCGACCAGTCCCGATGTCAGACTTCGCACCTCCCATGCCTGGGCGAGCACGTCTGCCATCAACCCGGAAACCTCGAACTCCCCGGGAGCCGAGACGTTGAGCCTCGTTAGCTCGGAATCGGGGAGAAATCGACTGCATGTCTCTTCGACCTCATCGAACCACTCGATGAGGGTGGCGCCACCGGTCTCGACCCAGGCTTCGACCTGCGTCCCCATTGCCGCGAAGTCGATCCGTTTCATGATCCGCTGCTCTGTGGTCGTGGAGCGGTCGTCGTGACCGGCGGGGCGGTGGTCGGTGGTGCTGCTCGTGCAGTGGCCACTGCCACCGGTGCAGGATCGGTGGACGATCTGATGATGACGATCCCGTTGGCCGGGAGGCTCGGGATCGACACCCGCGGATCGGAGTCGACTGCGACCACGGGCCGATCGAACGGAGTCGATGACTGTGCTGGAGGGGACGGCTGCAGGACACCGGACACCAGCGTCGCGCCCCACGCGACTGCGGCACCGGTCCAAACGGCGATGGCCCCTATCCGGGTCGGGTGGAAGCGGCTCAACTCGAAGCCTCCGGGCGGTTGATGACCAGCGCCGCGCCCTGCTCGATCAGGACCCGGACCACCGTCTCCGGGAGCTGATCGACGTCGCCGGCGGCCAGTCCTCCTGGCATCGCGCCCTCGGCCAGGATCCTCCGAATCGACTCGCCCAGCGTCGGAGCCTCGATACTCGTGACGGGCGGGGTCAGGGTGACCGCGGCCACCACCGGGGTCGTCGCGTCACCTGCGGTCTCATCGACACCGGCAGTCACCGCGGAGAAGCCGAGCAGACCGGCGATCAGGACCGCAATACCGAACAGCGTGAGTGTGTTCCCCTGGCTCATCAGTCGTCGTGCTCGTCTTCGTGACCACGATCGTCGTCGCCGTGTTGGCCATCGTCGTCCTCGTGGTCGTCGTCGTCGTCGTCCGAGTGGTCGTCGGCCATCTGTGTGGGAGTCGGCCCCGAGGCCTCGATCGCCGCCACATCCGGGGCCGCAAAGGGTGGGGGGCCTTCGGGCAGTGGTATCCCCGCAGCACCGCAGATCGGACGCAAGGCATCCAGTGCCGCCTGCTGGATGTCGCTGGCCGCTCCGACCCTCTCCAGGTCGACCAGCTCCATCCCGTCCGCCCCGCAGGCGGCCCGGAGGTCTGCTTCGGGAGACGGCAGCGTGGACGGCACCGGTGGGCTTGGCAACGTCGTGGCCGACGTACTCTCGGTGGCGGCACCAGACGGTGCCGTGTCGAGCATGACGACGGCGGCGAGTGCACTCAACGGGACGAGCAACGTCCCGACCACGATCGAGAGGGAAACTCCGGCGCCGGGTCTTCTCTTCGTTTGGCTCACCTCAAAGCCCGACGAATATGCACTCGGCCGGGCAATCCTCGGCGGCCTCGACCACGAGGTCGAGCAGGTCCGCCGGCACCCGGGCCACTCCGGCGACACCGTCAGGACCATGGCCCCGACCATCATCACCATCGAAGATCACCGTCTCGCCAAAGAAGCGAGCGCTCTCCTTGACCGCCCACAAACCGTCGTCCCGAGGGTGAAACACGTCCGGGGCGATCTGGGCACAAGTCCCCGCCCCCATGCAGTTGTCCGGATCGATCCACACAGTCGCCATAAGGTCCTTTCTCATGTTGATGTCATCATTCGAGAAGGGCGATCAAGGGCGTCTCAAGACCGGGTCAACTGTGGTTCAAATCGGGGCGGCCGTCGCCGCCCAGGGCGGCTCGAGGTCCTCGACAGCGGCTAACTTGACCCGATTCCCTTCGCAGGAGGCGCAGGATCATGGGCTCCACCCCATGGCTGGGGCATGACGAACGAGGCGGTGTGCCAAGTCAAACGCGGCCCGACTTCACACTGCCCCCGCACTGGCGCCTCGACGCCATATACGCCACCGAGCGCCCACACCATCCCCAGGTGTCGCCGAAGGGCGACGCGATCTGCTTCATCCTCTCCGCAGCCGCCACCAGCGACGTCTACGTCGTCTCGATGTCAGGGGGGCAGGCAGCCCGGTTGACCACCGATCGCCAGCTTGCGTCCTATTGGGAGGACTCCGCTCCGCTCTGGTCGCCGGATGGGACCCGCATCGCATGCAGCTCGGGGGAAGACGTCCTCGTCGTGCCCGTCGGAGGAGGCCCCACGCATCGAATCCAGGATGCCGCGCTGGGCTGTTGGCACGAGGACGACAGCCTCGTGGTGGTCGTGGAGCGCAATCGAAGGAGCCGTCTCGCCATCGTGGAGGTCGACGATCCCTGGCCGCGGCCCTTCGGCCCTCGAGACGGTGATGTGGGGCAGGTGAGAGCTACCGGCGATGGCCGTGTGCTGGCCACCTACTGGCCCAGGTCCAACTTCAACGAGTCCCGGATCGTGGTCGCCACGCCGGGGGGAGACTGGGAGTCTTTGGTGTCACTGGAGGATCGACGGGCGGTCGACTCTGCCATCTACGGCAACGACGTCGTTTACGCAGCCGAGGACGGCGACTGGCGGGCGATCTTCCTTACCGACCTGAGCGGAACATCTCACCGACTGCTCGCCAGCGCCGAAGCCGACTTCGGCGAGCTCGCCTGGTCCCCCGACGGTGCCAAGATCGCGGCCATTCGCACGGCTCGGGGGACGGGGGACCTGGTGACCGTCGACCGTGACGGCCACGTCGACGAGGTCGCTGCGGGTGGCTTCTGGCAGAGCCCGGGCTGGGCCGGTGAGCAACTGGTGGCGATCGAGGAGGCCCACGAC
>JBAPYG010000369.1:0-9157 GCA_049284615.1 Acidimicrobiia bacterium | reverse complement strand
CCCTACGGGTGTCGAACGGGGAGTTGTCCGGAGCATGCTCGTGTCGGGTCATCTAGTCTCCGCCGGTGAGCGACTCAACAGTTACAAGACCGGCCGGCGGCTGGAGAACAACGACTTCGGTGATACTCCTCGTGCTGCTCTTCTTCTCGGCCGCGGCCGCGAACTTCTCGATCTGGATCCAGACGACGATCACGCGAACCGAGAGCTTCGTGGAGACATTCTCGCCACTTACGGAGGATGAGTCGGTCGCCCAACTGTTGGGGCAGAAGATCGCCGATGCCGCAGTCGACCCACAGCAGACCGCGGCGAACATCTCGGCGCGGCTGCCCGAAGAGCTGCAGCCCCTGGCCGCGCCTGCCGCGACCGCCATCAACGAGCTGGCTGCGAACACGGCCACGAGGCTGATCGAGTCCGATGCGTTCGACGCCGTGTGGGAACGAACTCTGCGTGCCGCTCACAGTGCATTGATCGGTCTCCTCGACCTGCGCCAGGACATCCGCGTTTTGGTGGTCGACGTCCAGGAGGCCGCCGACAACGTGAGCCAGCAACTGGAGACGATCGGCATCACGATCACGGTTCCCGACACACCGAATGTGACGCTCCTGTCGGCGGCCGGGCAGAACTCGGTCACGTTGAATCTGCTCCGCTTCATCTACTCCTCGGGCTGGGTCTTCCCGGCCCTGTTCCTCGTTCTGGTGGCCGCCGTCGTCTTCGTAGGACCAGACCGACGCCGCGCCGTGAGCCTCCTCGGGTTGGTGACGGCCACGGCGTTGGTCTTCGATCTCGTCGTGATGAGGATCCTGCGCGCCGAGTTCGGCGAACAGGCGAACAGTGGCCTCGCCGTGAATGCCGTGCACAGCGCATGGGACACGGTCACCACCCGACTCAGGTGGCAGACCTGGCTGGCCCTCCTTGTAGCCTTGCTCGTCTGGGCGCTGGCGCGCTATGTCGGCAATGACATCAGAACGGCCGGGGCGTTTCCCGGCCCGCGGACTGTCGCATTCCTCGACCGGTGGGGGACCGGTGTCGAGATCGTGGCGATCGTGTTCGGCTTACTGCTCATGCTGTTCGTGCCCTCGATGACGTTGGGTCTGGCGCTGCTGATCGCTGTGATCGTGGCCGGCATCGTGATCTTCGTCTCTTGGGTGCAAAGACAGCCGGCCGACTCTCCGCCGATCGCGGTCGACGTCGACGACTGACCGATCGTCAGCCGGCAGCCGGGTACTCGTATGTGGTCCTCGGGATCCAATCGACCATGACGTCCATTGGCTGGCCCCACTCCTGTTCCACCTCGTCGGCCAGGTCTTCCACCGGCGGTGGCTCGGTGGGGCCTTCGACGACCACCACCGCCGAGTCGCCCTTGACATCCACCGAGGTGGCGGTCAGGTCGGTGCCATCCAGCCACGTCTCGACGGCGCGGTCGACGGCCGAGGTGCCCGCCGCCTGTAGCTGGAACCTGGAGGTGCTCACCCCGAGTACGCCGACGACCACGACGGCGAGGATGAGGGCCATGCCGATGCTGAGCCGGATTCGCTTTGCGTTCCTGCTCAGCTGGAACAGAGGGACGACACCGCTCAACACGAACACGATCGCGCCGACGAGGAGGATCGCGACCAGGTTGGTGGCAAAGAGCAGCAGAGCGCCAAGGGCCTGGGACCAGTCGTTCTGGGAGATCATCAACCCGACCACGGAGAGAGGTGGCACCAGGGCGATGGCCACGGCCACGCCGGGCAGCGAGTCGGAGACATCTGGCCGGGACATGGCGAAGGCGCCGGCGCCGCCCGCGGCGATGGCGACCATGAGATCGATGAGGGTGGGCTCTATGCGAGAGGCCACCTGGCTGTTGAGGACAGGAGAGACGGGCTGGGCCAGGGCCCAGCCGTAGAGGATGCTCAAGCCCACTGCCAGAGCGATCCCTGCTAGGGCCACCAGTCCGGTGATAGTGGCCCTGCGTGGCCAACCCATGATCATCGCGAGGGATGTCCCCATCAGCGGCGTCATCAGTGGCGCTACCAGCATGGCGCCGATCACGACCGCCGTGGAGTCGTCCGCGATCCCGAAGAAGGCGATGGTCGTGGCGAAACCCATGAGCATGAAGAAGCGGGAGAGCCTTCGCGGGCCTTCTGCACCCTCGTAGAAGATCTTCGCGTACAGTTGCTGGCGGTCGTCCGCCGTGTTGGGGCGGGTCTGCACCCACTCGAGGAATCGCTGCCATGTCTCCGAGGGACCGATGGCCGTGGGCGCCCCTTCGCTGCGCATATTCGTCACTACGGCGATCACGCCGGCGATGAACCAGTAGATGGCGAAGGCCAGGATGACCATATGCAGCATCGTGGCCGGCGAGATGAGCAGGGCCGCGCCCACGGCCACGTACAAGAGGGCGCCGATCGTCTTCTCGGTCATCGCAGTCTCCCGGCGACGCCGGTAGGCGATGTAGAGCGAGATCAGGCCGGCCACACCCAAGCCGATGCCGAGCAGACGCCCCATGTCCTCGATCGTCAGACGTGGCCATACGACGATCGTGATCCCCACAGCCGCGAGGAAGAGGACCTTCCCGACCGTTGTCAGGTCTCGCCTCTCGCCTCGGAACAGCTCGACGACGCCACCGAGGCTCCAGGCGACGAGCATGATGGCGATCACGACCGCGAAGAGGCGTGGTGAGTGTGTTGGTGCCTTGATCAGGACCACGGCGATCACGATGGCGCCGAGCCCCCTCAGGCTGGATTGAGACCAGAGGCTGGAGAAGTCGAGGCCATCGGTTTCGATGGCGAGGTCACCCTCGTAGTCCTGGAACTCGGGATCGCTCAGGTCGATCTCGGCGGCGGCATCCGCGGGTGGCGGGGGGTCGTGGTCGATGTCGGTCAAGACGTCACCATCCCGCAGCCCGATGCCGTGGAATGCGGCCATCCGGCCGGAAGCCTGGCTGCAATGGCATGGGGCTCCTGGATCCCGTGATGTCAATCGCAACCATTCTCACCCCACACAGACTCAGCCGTCGTGAGGTGAGGAAGATACGCACAAACGAGATGAGATGTGGTCGGATCGGCTCGTGTTCGTGGCCGTGGGCGAGACCGCATGCTGATTACCTCACCCGCGAGGAGCGCCCTAATCTCAGAATCGTGACTCTCGTCGACTACGCGCCGATATTCGTGATGCTGGTCCTGGCAGGGGGGTTCGTGGCCGTCTCACTGCTTGTGAGCCGAATGTTCAGCCCCAATCGACCCACGCCGGAGAAGCTCGAGCCATATGAGTGCGGCATCATCCCCGAAGTGGAGGCATCGCAGCGGTTCCCGGTGAAGTTTTACCTGGTAGCCATGTTGTTCGTGATCTTCGACGTCGAGATCATCTTCCTGTTCGCCTGGGCCTCGATTTGGGACCAACTGGGATGGTATGGCGTGGCTGCGATCCTCATCTTCACCTTCTTCGTGATCGAGACCCTGATGTATGTCTGGAAACGTGGTGCCCTCGATTGGAACGTCCATCGTCGCGCCCGCTACATGCCGGCGGAAGAGGTACGGGAGGCCGCCTGATGGCTACCACCGCTCCGGGCAACCTCCTCATGACCACCGTCGAGAGAGCGGCCAACTGGGCCCGCACCCGTTCCATGTTCCCGGCCACCTTCGGCCTCGCCTGCTGTGCCATCGAGATGATGGCCACGGGCAACGCGCACTACGACCTGGCACGGTTCGGCATGGAGGTGTTCCGGGCGTCTCCGAGACAGGCCGACCTGATGATCGTCGCCGGTCGTGTGAGTCAGAAGATGGCTCCGGTGCTGCGCCAGGTCTACGACCAGATGCCCGACCCGAAGTGGGTCATCTCCATGGGAGCGTGCGCCAGCACGGGCGGCATGTTCAACAACTACGCCCTGGTCCAGGGGGTCGACCAGGTGGTGCCCGTCGACATCTACGTGCCGGGCTGTCCTCCGGGGCCGCAGTCGCTCATGCATGGAATCCTCAATCTCCACGACAAGATCATGGCCGGGGAGATCGTGAATTGACGATCCAAGAAACGGGCCCGGCGAACGATGAGATCGCTCTCGATCCTCTTCTCCAGGCTCTCGCCGAAGAGTTCGACTCCGTGGGTTGGGAGCGGTCACACGACCAGGACGTGGCCCGGGTGCCCCGCGACTCCTGGCTCGACTTCGCCACCGCCGCCAAGGGGTCGGGTTTCGAGGTGTGTGTCGACGTGACCGCCGTCGACTGGCTGCGGGCCCGTCCCGACCGCTACGAGGTCGTGGCCAACCTCCTGTCGATGAGTCAGGGGCTGCGGCTGCGAATGATCACGACATTGGGTCGCGATGAGCCCACCGTTGCCTCTCTCACCCGCTTGTGGCCCGGCGCCGGGTTCGCCGAGCGAGAGGTCTATGACATGTTCGGGATCGGCTTCGAGGATCACCCCGATCTGACCCGGATCCTCATGCCTGACGATTGGGAGGGCCACCCACTTCGCAAGGACGAGGGGGTCGGTTCGGTCCCGGTGCAGTTCAAAGCCTCACACCAGGTGACGTGATGGTCGACGAGAAGACGAAGGATACGCTCGACATCTGGGTGGCCGGGACCGAGGAGCCCCAGTTTCAGCCCACCGACGAGGGGGCACAGGAACTCGGGCCGGACGAGTCTGCCGACCGTCTCGACGCCGAGTTCGGGCGGGTCATATCCGACGACTACATCTTTGACGACGAGGTCGAGGACGACGAGCGCACCGTGGTCAACATGGGACCCCAACATCCTTCGACTCACGGCGTTCTCCGGCTCCAGATCGAGCTCGAGGGTGAGGTCATCCGTCGCACGAAGCCGATCATCGGGTACCTGCATACCGGCATGGAGAAGACCGCAGAGCAGCTCACCTTCTCCCAGGGACCCACCAACGTCACCCGCATGGACTACCTGGCGCCGTTCCACAACGAGCTGGCCTACTCCCTGGCGGTGGAGCGTCTCCTCGACGTCGAGGTGCCGCCGAGGGCTGCGGCCATCCGCATCCTCATGACCGAGCTCAACCGGGTGTCCTCGCATCTGGTCGCCATAGCGACCAACGGGATGGACATCGGGGCACTGTCGATGATGATGTACGGCTTCCGTGAGCGTGAGTCGATCCTGGCGTTCTTCGAGAAGAACACGGGTCTCCGGATGAACCACAACTTCATTCGCCCCGGCGGTACCGCGGCCGATCTCGCCCCCGGCTGGAAGGACGACGTCGCGGCGATGCTCGACGATCTCCCGCGACGTCTCGACATGTATGACGACCTGCTGGAGAACAACCCGATATGGGTGGCCCGAACCAAGGGAGTCGGGGTGATCTCGGCCGAGGAGGCCACCGCTTTCTCGATCACAGGCCCGGCGTTGCGCGCCTCGGGGGTCGATTGGGACCTGCGCAAGGTCTTCCCCTACTCGGGCATCGAGCAGTACGAGTTCGAGGTGCCCACCGGTGAGCATGGGGACGTATACGACAGGTACCGGGTGCGCATGGAGGAGATCCGGGAGTCGCTCAAGATCGTGGAGCAGGTCATGGACTCGATGCCGAAGGGCGACTACCGGGTGGGCGACCGCAAGATCACGCCTCCGCCGCGGGCCCGGATCGACGAGTCGATGGAGGCGCTGATCCATCATTTCAAGCTGTTCACCGAGGGCTTCAAGGTCCCACCGGGTGAGACTTACGTCGCGGTCGAGTCGCCGCGCGGCTAGCTGGGCTGCTACATCGTGTCAGATGGCGGGGCCAGGCCGTACCGGATGCACACCCGTGCTCCGTCCTTCTACAACCTCCAGGGGCTTCCCACCGCCATGGCCGACAGCCTCGTCGCCGACACCATCGCCACCATCGCCTCGATGGACCCCGTCATGGGGGATGTCGATCGATGAAGTCGGCCCGGCCCGGGGAAACCATTCGGCCGGCGTGACTTCCCGGCGAAACCAGCCGTACCTATGATCGCCGCCATGCGTCGCCGCCACCTTCTCGTGCCCGTTCTCGCCTTGGTCGTCGCCACCGGGCTCATCATCCCGCTGTCACTGCCGGCGTCGGCCACGATCAATGGGACTCTCGTCGTCGGCTCCAATGCCATCACCGCCGGGAACTCGACTTCGGCGACGGCGACCTTCGCCGTCTCGCCTCCGGTGGGCGCCTCCAACCAGGTGGAGATCTTGCTGGCACCGGTCGGGGCCACTACCGGGACCGCCAGTCTCTCCCTGACGAGCCAGACCGCGACGCCTGCTCTCGGGGTGTGCGTCGCCGGGGCGTCGTCGGTGGTGTGCCCTTGGGCCGGTGCCAACAATGGTGCCAGTGCCACCATCGTGGTCTCGCTGTCGACCTCGAGTGACGCTTCGGGAACATGGCGGATCACCTCGAGATGGAGCAACAACCAGGGTGGGCCCACGGTGATAGCCACCCAGGACGTCACCGTCACCGCGCCTCCTCCGTCCGCGGACCTCTCGATCACCAAAGTGGACAGCCCCGACCCGGTCCTCCCCGGCGCCACCCTCACCTACACCCTCGGCTATGCCAACAACGGCCCCAACGCGGCCGTCGGAGTGCAAGTGCTCGACACGCTTCCAGCGGGCGTCACCTTCGATTCGGCCACCTCGGATCAAGGGACGTGCTCCGAGGCAGTGGGGGTGGTGACATGCGCGATCGGGGCCCTCGCCGCCGGCGCCGGCGGCGAGATCGACATCGTCGTCACCGTCGATCCCGATGTGACGCCGGGCGCCGTTCTCACCAACAACGCCACCATCTCTGCAACTTCTCCAACCGACCCCGACACGTCGAACAATGGAGCGAGCGCGAGCACGACCGTGCCCGAGATCGCAGACCTCGGGATCGACAAGTCTGACGATGTGGACCCGGTGCTTCCCGGTGCCGCCCTCACCTACACGATCGGCTATGTCAACTTTGGGCCATCCGTGGCTGCCGCCGTGCAGATCGTCGACACACTCCCCGGTGCCGTCACGTTCGTCTCAGCAAGCCCCGACCAGGGCACCTGCTCGGAATCGGCCGGGGTGGTGACCTGCGACATCGGGTCGGTGGGCTCGGGATCGAATGGGGAGGTCACCATCGACGTGACCGTGAGCCCGTCGGCCGTCCCCGGGTCGGTGATGACCAACAACGTCACCATCAGCATGGATCCGTCGATCGTCGACCTGGACCCATCCGACAACTCGACCTCTGAGACGACCACGATCCAGGCGGTCGCCGACATGTCGATCAGCAAGTCTGATGACGTCGACCCGGCCGCCGCCGGCACCCAACTCACCTACACCATCGAGTACGACAACCTGGGGCTCTCCGACGCCACCGGGGTGACGGTCGTCGACACGCTGCCCGGTGAAGTCATCTTCGTGTCGGCCACGCCTGACCAGGGATCCTGCTCGGAGACCGCCGGGGTGGTCACCTGCGATCTCGGTGACGTGGCTGCCGCCGCCGCGGCCGGCCAGATCGTGATCGTGGTCGACATCCCGGCCGACACCCCTCCGGGCACGATCTCCAACACCGCCGCGATCTCCTCGGACATCGTCGACCAGGTGCCGGCCAACGACACGACCGTGGAGACCACTCAGGTCGTCACGGTGGCGGACCTCTCCATCGGCAAGGAAGACGCCATCGACCCGGTGATGACCGGCGGTCAGATCGTGTACACACTCACCTATGAGAACCTCGGGCCCTCGGACACCACCGGCGTCCAGGTCGTGGACACTCTCCCTGCGAGTGTCGACTTCGTGTCCGCCACGCCTGACCAGGGGTCATGTGGCGAAGCCGCAGGAACCGTCACTTGCGACCTCGGCGCCTTGAGCGTTGGCGACAGCGGGCAGATCATCATCGTGGTCGATGTGCCGTCTGACGCGCCCGAAGGCACGATCTCGAACACCGCGACCATCTCGTCCGATGGCGACGACCCCGAGCCCGGGAACGACAGCGCAGTTGAGACCACGACGGTTGGCGCCGCAGCCGATCTCTCTGTCACCAAGGTGGGCACACCCGACCCGGTGACCGCCGGTGACGACCTCACCTACACGATCACCTACTCGAACGCAGGACCGTCGTTCGCCATCGATGTGGTCGTCACCGACACCCTCCCCACAGGTGTCACCTACGTCTCGGCGACACCCGACAGCGGCACATGCGCCGAAGCGGGAGGAGTGGTCACCTGTCAGATCGGGAACCTGGCACCGGGTAGCGGTGGGTCCACTCAGATAGTGGTCACTGTGCCATCGGACGCCCCGTCGGTCTCGATGACCAACGATGTGACCGTCTCCTCGTCCACACCCGATCCCACACCCGGGAACAACGCGGCCGTGGCGGCCGTGGAGGTGCTCGCCGAAGGCAGCACGACCACGACGACCACGCCTTCGCCGCCGACCACCGACCCTTCGACGACGACTTCGACCATTCCGTCGACCACGACGACCGCAGACATCGACGATCTCCCCTTCACCGGCCAGGACACCCGTCTCCTCGCCGCCATGGGCCTGAGCATGTTGCTGTTGGGGCTCCTGGTGCTGGCCCGACGTCGACCGGAGAACGAGTAGCCGCGGAGACGTGGGTCCGGGGAGCGAGCCCGAGCAGTCGATCTGGTCGTCTGTTGTGCAGAGATGTGCGCTGAGGGTTGTCGACGGTCCAATGGATCCGTGTCGGGCAGTCATGTGTCCACCGCTTGTTCTCGGTTTCACTAGCGGTCCGTTATCTCCCTAATCTCGCCCTCGATGAGTCACTGGACGGAGGCCACTCGAGAGCGCGCCCGCCAGATCATCTCCCGATATCCGGAGAAGCGGTCTGCGGTCATGCCTCTCCTCTACCTGGCGATGTCCGAGGAGGGCCATCTCAGCGAGGCGGGAATGGAAGAAGTCGCCGCCTGGTGTGAGATCACGCCGGCCCAGGTCCAGTCGGTCGCCAGCTTCTACACGATGTACAAGCGGGAGCGGACCGGTCGATACCTGGTCTCGTGTTGCACCTCCATCTCCTGCATGCTGCTCGGTGGTGACGATGTGCTCCATGCCGTCGAAGACGAGTCGGGCGTCCCTCACGGGGAGACGGACGAGGCCGGCCTGCTCTCGGTCGAACATGTCGAGTGCATCGGCGCCTGCGGGGGAGCTCCTGCGGTGCAGGTGAATTACGAGCTGATCGAAGGGGTCACCGCCGAGCGTGCCCGGGATCTGGTCAGATGGCTCAAGGG
>JBAPYG010000368.1:0-1734 GCA_049284615.1 Acidimicrobiia bacterium | reverse complement strand
GCACAGCATCGTTATGTCGATATAGATTGGAATAAACTGAAACAGTGCATGGCGGAAATTTTAAAAAATCGAGGATTTGTGGAAAACTACCTTGTAAAAGTGGACAAAAATCAGCGAGGAACCATTCGGGTTTTTTTGAAATATATTGAAGGACGTCAATCTGTCATCAATGGGTTGAAAAAGATTTCCAAACCGGGTTTGCGAAAATATGTGAAGCATCGAGACATTCCCTCATTTTACGGGGGACTTGGACTTGCGATTCTTTCGACATCTCAAGGGGTGTTATCCGGTGAGGAAGCGACAGAGAAGAAAATCGGAGGAGAGCTCCTTTGCCTGGTATGGTAAAGAGGCAAGATAGGAGAAAGTGACATGACACGTAAAGGCAAAATCCCCATTCCCGTTCCAAGCGGTGTAACGGTTACTATTGATCAATCTCACATTTCCGTAAAGGGACCAAAAGGGTTGTTGGAGCAAGAGCTTACCCATGGTGTGACTGTTGAGCAACAAGAGGTAGGCATTGTTGTTTCACTGACTCGAAGAGAGGCCGATCAAAAGCCATTTCAAGGGTTGTACAGAACTCTAATCCACAACATGGTACATGGGGTTACGCAAGGATTTGACAAACGATTGCAGATGATCGGGGTGGGATATCGGGCCTCTGTGCAAGGGGAAAAGCTTGTGTTGCAAGTGGGCTTTTCCCATCCGACAGAAGTGGAAATCCCTGATTTCATTGAAGTGCAAGTTGAGAAAAATACTTTTTTGCTGATCAGTGGAATCGACAAGCAAAAAGTTGGGCAGTTTGCCGCGCAAATCCGGTCGATACGCCCCCCGGAGCCTTATCAAGGAAAAGGGATACGCTATGTTGACGAGTATGTCCGGAAAAAGGCTGGAAAATCCGCGTCGAAAAAGTAAAGGGGAATGATGAAAAGCATAGAGAAAAAAAAGCAAATTTTGCGTAAGAAGCGGACGCAACGAGTACGCAAGCACCTGAAAGGAACAAGTTTGAAGCCGAGGCTTTGTGTTGTGAAGACTAATATGCACATCGAGGTGCAAATGATTGATGACGAAATGGGTCGGACGATTGCGGCAACATCGACACGTAGTAAGGAATTTCGTCAAACGAAGTTTGGGAAAAAACATACGCAATCTGCTAGGGAGCTAGGAAAAAAGATCGCCGAGCTGGCACGGCAAAAACAGATTACGGAAATTGTCTTCGATCGAGGACCCTCGAAATATACGGGGATTATCGCGGCTTTAGCTGATGGGGCACGAGGAGAAGGACTAAAATTTTAAAGATCAGGGTATCTTCATGACGAAAAAACAAGAAAGTCAAGGAAAAGAAAAGCAGCAAAGCGAATTCGAAGAAAAAGTATTGTACATCAATCGTTGCGCAAAAGTAGTCAAAGGCGGGCGTAAATTTAGTTTTTCCGCACTTATCCTTGTCGGCAATGGCCAAGGGAAGGTAGGATATGGTTTTGCAAAAGCCAATGAATTAACCGAAGCTATTCGCAAAGGAGGAGAAGCGGCGAGGAAAAACCTCGTTACCTTTGCTCAGCATGGTACGACCATACCCCATGAGATCACCGTTGACTACGACGGTGCGAGAATTCTTTTCAGGCCGGCACCTGAAGGGGCCGGAGTGATTGCAGGCTCAAAGGTACGAGCGGTCTTAGAAATGGCAGGGATCAAAGATATCATGGCAAAAAGTTTAAATGGAAACAATCCGATCAATCT
>JBAPYG010000367.1:0-6295 GCA_049284615.1 Acidimicrobiia bacterium | reverse complement strand
GTTCACCCTTGGTTTCGATCGCGAGATGACACCACACGAGGGGGGTCTGTTCTGGCAGGGTCTCCCCGACTGTGACGCCAGGTTCCACCCCGATGACATCCGACCGGGATGGCAGGACGGCACCGCCGTAGTCATCCCCGAGATAGTGCGCGGTGGTGAGCCGGTGCCGCTCGCGCCAAGGAACGTCCTGAAGGAGGCGATGGCCGCCTGGGAGGCGAAGGGCCTCACCCCGAAGGTCGGGATCGAGCTCGAGGCCTTCCTCTTCGAGCCCGACGACAGCGGGGGATGGCGGCCGATCTCCACCCCGGGCGCCTACGTCTATGGAACCGGCGCAGCGGTCGACCCCACCGGGACCATCGACGAGGTCATGTCGACCGCCGCCACTGCGGGGTTTCACCTCGAGTCCGTCAACAGCGAGTACGACAACGGGCAGTTCGAGCTCACGTTGCGCTACGACGAAGCGCTCCGTGCCGCAGACGACGCCTTCCTCTTCAAGGTCATGGCCAAGGAGGTGGCAGCCCAGAACGGCCTGCTGCTGACTTTCATGGGCAAGCCGATCAATGGCCGGGGCGGGTCGGGATTGCATGTGAACCTGTCGTTCGACGACGAGAGTGGCGACAACGTTCTGCACGACTTGGCCGCCGACGACGGGCTCTCGGAAGTCGCCCGTTCCACCATCGCCGGCATGCTCCATCATCACGTCGGCATGACCGCTCTCCTCGCCCCCACGGTCAACGCCTACAAGCGTCTCCAGCCCGGCTCGCTCTGCGGATACTGGGCGAACTGGGGCTACGACCACCGCGGTGTCACTGTCCGCGTTCCCCCCGCCCGGGGTCAGGGGACGAGGCTGGAGCATCGTGTCGGTGACGGGTCGGTCACCCCCCACCAGGCGGTGGCCGCAGTCCTCACGTCGGCTCGGCTGGGGTATGAGAAGGGGTACGAACTGCCCCCGGTCGAGACTCTCGACTGCATCGAGAGGGCGTCGACCGATGTCACCACACCGCCATCGCTGCGTGAGGCCCTCGACGCACTCGAGCAGGATGTCGATTTCGTCGAGGCATTCTCACCGGCATACGTCGATGGCTTCCTCACCGTCAAGCGGGCGGAGTGGGAGAGGTACCAGCGTTGGACGACGGACTGGGAGATGACGGAGTATCTCCCGTTTCTCTGATGGCGTTTCTCTTCCCGAGGACCCCGAGCGGCCGTTCCTCGCTCATCCCCAGCCCACCGTGGCACTACTCGGGGGAGATGATCACCGTCGAGTATCGAACCGATCCCGATCGGGTGGCCGACCTGATCCCGGAGGGGGCCAGTCTCGCAC
The DNA here is from genome assembly GCA_049284615.1 of Acidimicrobiia bacterium. Lineage (GTDB taxonomy): Bacteria > Actinomycetota > Acidimicrobiia > Spongiisociales > ZC4RG35 > JANQRA01. The sequence goes on along the minus strand of JBAPYG010000367.1, from coordinate 4,974 downwards.
CGGAAGACCCCGGGGCCGTGGCCCTGATCTGGGCGGACTGGCAGTCGAGTGGAGACGACTTCGCAGAGATCGTCGATCCGGTCCGCAGCCAATACAAGGAGTGCTTCGTGGTCATCCGCTGTGAGTGGGAGGATCAGACCTGGAGTCGCTGCCCCTTCATCTGGGTGGACAAGGACTTTGCCATGGTGCGCGGCTACCACCAGGGATACCCCAAGAAGCTCGGCGACATCTGGATGACCCGGCCCATCACGGTGGGGCGCGCCGGCCCCCGTCTGCAGCCGGGTGGTCTGTTCGGGGCCACGCTTGGCGCCGGCGGGCGCCGTCTCGCCAACGCCACGGTCGAGCTGGAGCGGAAGTCGGACACGCCCGGCTTCGTCAACGCTCACCCCATGCTGCACAACCGTTTCTGGCCCGCGATCGAGTCGGACGGTACGGCGTCGATGGACGAGCTGGTGACCATGAAGGGTTACGACGGTGAGGTCGCCGACGTCTGGACAGGTTCGGCCGACCTTGAGCTTCTCGAGTCTCCCACCGAGGAGCTGTCGTTACTCGAGCCGTTGGAGATCCTGGGTGGCTACTACCACCGGGTCGGTGTGTCGTGGAGGGGCGGCACCACTCTCAAGTCCTGATGGAAGCCGAAGCAGTCGTCCTCGTCGGCGCCGCCGTGGTCCTGGTGGTGACCCTGGTCTCGGGCAAGCTCGAAGACGTGTGGCTCACCGAGCCAATGGTGGCCCTGATTCTCGGTCTGATCGGGGGGATCGCAGTCTTCGGTCCTGTCGACCTGGAGAGCCCTCTCATCCTCACTCTCCTCGAGCTGACTCTGGCTCTGGTCCTCTTCAGTGACGCCTCGAGGATCGAGATCGCCCGGCTGCGTGAGGGCTTCGACTGGCCGCTGCGGATGCTGCTCGTCGGCATGCCCGTGGTCATCGCACTCGGCGCCGCTCTCACCGGTTGGTATCTGAGCCTGCCGCTCGGGCTCGCCCTGTTGCTCGGTACGATCCTGGCGCCGACCGATGCTGCGCTGGCCGAACCCGTCCTCGAGTCGAAGGAGGTGCCGCCCCGGGTCCGGCAGGCGCTCAACGTCGAGTCTGGTCTCAACGACGGTCTGGCAGTGCCTGTCCTGTTGATCGCCATCGGGATCATCGACTCCGAGGAAGGAGGATCGGCGGCGCAGGCGTTGGGGCTGGTCCTGTCGCAGCTGGGGATCGGGATCGTCGGGGGGTTGGTGTTCTCCTGGCTGGGGGCCCGAGTGATCGGCAGTGGGGCCAAGGCGGGGTGGCTCAACCCGCTGCACCAGAAGATCGCCGCCGTGGCACTTGCCCTGGCCTGTTACTCGTCGGTGCAGCTCCTCGGCGGATCGGGCTTCGTAGCCGTGTTCATCGCCGGCGGTCTCATGTCACATCTCGTTCGACCCAAATACGACTATCTCTATGACTTCGCCGTGGCCGAGGGCCACTCTCTGGTATTGATCGCCTTCTTCATCTTTGGCGCCGGCCCGGCCACCGATCTCTTGATGCGGGGGGTCCCCTGGCAGTCGGTCGTCGTAGCCGTGGCGGCCCTCGTCGTTCTCCGACCAATCTCCATCTGGGTCTCGCTTCTCGGCAGGGGCCTGAGCCGGAGAACGGTCGTCTTCCTGGGCTGGTTCGGGCCGAGAGGGCTGGCGACCGTCGTTTTCGTCCTGGTGGCGGTGGACGAGTTGGGTGCTCTCGATCCCCTGATCGCCGACACGGTCACGGTCACCGTCCTGCTGTCGATCGTGGCCCACGGTCTCAGCTCGGTACCCATGACCCGATGGCTCACCCGCATGCACTTGGACGAGGACATGCCTGAGATGGGCGAAGCGTACGAGCACCCGATGCGCTAGCCAGGTCGCCTCAGCCGACGGTGCCCTCGCTGATCTGGAGTGTCTTCAGGTCGGAGTGGAAGTCGAGAGCGTAGTCGCCCCCCTCCCTCCCGATCCCCGACATCCGACAGCCGCCGAAAGGCGCTGTCAGGTCGCGGACGAGGAAGGTGTTCACCCAGACCGTCCCGGCGCGGATCGCCGAGCCGACGCGGTGGGCGCGTTCCTCCGAGCCGGTGTAGACGATGCCGGAGAGGCCGTACTCGGTGGAGTTGGCGAGAGCCACCGCCTCCGACTCGTCGGTGAATGTCTGGTAGGTGAGCACGGGGCCGAAGACCTCCCGTTGGACTATCTCCGAGTAGTTGTCCCTGGGCTCGATGATCGTAGGCTCGTACCAGAGGCCGTCGTCCTTCCAACGGTCTCCGCCACGCAGCACCCGGTCGCCGTTGTCACGCGCCCTGCGGACGAATCCCTCAACCCTGGCGAGATGCTCGGGATGGATCAATGGAGAGATGGTCGTCGCCGGGTTGCGGCTGTCGCCCAGTACGTGTTTGTCGGTGTAGGTGTTGACCAGGTCGAGAAACTCGGAGGCGATGGGCTCTTCGACCAGGAGACGGGTGCCGGCGAGGCAGACCTGCCCGGAGTCGTCGAACTGAGCTGCCGCCTTGCGAGCCGCGGCGTCGAGGTCTGCATCGGCAAAGACGACCAATGGGCCTTTGCCTCCGAGCTCGGCGGTGAACGGCACGATGTTGCGGGCTGCGGCGACACCGATGTGACGGGCCGTCTCCGGGGATCCTGTGAAGGAGATGCGCCGTACTCGCCGGTCGCCGACCAGGGCGGCGCCCACCTCCTCACCGATGCCCTGAACCACGTTGAGGACGCCTGGGGGCACCCCGGCGAGGTTGGCGAGGTCCCCGAGGAAGGACGCCGATAGGGGAGACCACTCGGCGGGTTTGAGGATCACGGTGTTTCCTGCGGCCAGGGCGGGGGCGATCTTCCAAGTGGAGAGGAGCCAGGGTGCGTTCCAGGGTGTGATGATGACCGCCGGGCCGGCCGGCATCCTCTCCACGACGTTCTCGGTTCCCTTCGACGACCACGCACGTCCCTCGTACCCCGCTGCCAGCTCGGCGTAGTTGCGGAAGTTCTCGGCGCCGCGGTGGATGACACGGGCCTGGAGGCTCTCCAACAGCATCGCCATGTCGACACACTCGATGGTTGCCAGTTCGTCGATGTTGTCGTCGATGACATCGGCGAGACGCTCGAGGTGCCCGGCGCGCTCGTCGGCAGAGAGCGCCGACCAGCCAGGAAAGGCGTCGACCGCCGCCGTGACCGCTCGGTCGGCGGTCAGGGCATCTCCGCGGGCGATGTCGGCCAGCTTCCAGTCCCAATCGAGGGGGGAGCGATCTTCGAACGTGGTGGGTGAGGAGACCCTCTGACCCGCGATGAAGTGGTCAGGGGAGATGGCGATATCGGAGATCTCGGCTCGGGCGGAAGGCATCGGGGTCACTCTGGGGTTGTAGGGGCCCAGGATAAACTGCGGTCCCTCATGCCACGCCCGCTCTACGACGAAGACCCCGAGGTAGTGCTCGAGGCGGAGCGTGACATCCGAGAGCGACTCGGCGACCACCCGTTCGACTTCGCGGCCCTGCTCGCCGTCTCCAATATCTATCGAGCCGCCAACGCAGTGCGTCGACGCATGGAGCGCGATGTCCTGACTCCCGCCGGTCTCTCCTGGGGCGGGTTCACGATCCTGTTCGTCCTCTGGGTGTGGGGCGACCGGGAGACCGGGCAACTGGCCGACGATTGCGGTGTCGCCAAGGGAACACTCACCGGCATGGTGGCCACGCTGGAGAAGTCGGGGCTGATCAGCCGTCACCCGCACCCCGATGACGGCCGCAAGGTGATGGTTCAGCTGGAGACGGCGGGCGATCAGCTCATAGAGCACCTATTCCCGACCTTCAATGGCTACGAGGCCCGATTCACCGAGCAGCTCGACGATGGACAGACCCGGGAGCTGGCTCGGTTGCTCCGGGTGGTGACCGCCACTGCCAACGACGAGAGCCTGGTCGAGCCGTGAGCCGGAGACTACGATCCTTTAGGTACCTAACGATCTCAGGAGGAAGCCATCATGGGTGAGATAGTCGGTGTCGGTCTCATCAGCCACGCTCCCACGATCATGTTCGATGAGGCCTCGCGCCGAGAGTTGAACGAAGGCAAGGAGATCAGCCTCGTCCCCGGTCTCATTCGTCTCCGGGAGGAAGTCTTCGACCGTCTCGACGCCGACTCGATCGTGATAATCGACTCTCACTGGGAGACGACCGTCGAGCACGTTCTCTCCGCCCACGCCCGCCGCAAGGGCAAGATGACCTCCTCCGAGCTCCCGCGGGGGATGGCGGGGATCCCCTACGACTATCGAGGCGATCCCGAGTTGGCCAGATTGGCTGCCCAACTGGGAGAGGATCTGGGCACTCCCACCCACGCCTCGGACGACGAGTATCTGCCCGTGTATTACGCCACGATCAATCTCGTCCACTACCTCCACGACGACGAGGGTGTGGTCTCGGTCTCGGTGGTGCAGACCGGCGAGAGAGACGACTTCATGACGATGGGAGAGGCGATCGGGGAAGCGGCGAGGAGACTCGATCGGCGGGTGATCGTCCTCGCCTCGGGTGGCATGAGCCACACCTTTTGGCCGCTGTCACAGATCCCGAAGCACGAGGCGTCCGACCCGGTGCACATCTTCACCCCGGAGGCGCGGGCGGCCGACGAGGAGCGGCTCCGCTGGATGGAGGCGGGAGACCACCGGCGAATCATCGAGACGATGGACGACTACATGCCCCTCAACCCCGAGGGTGACTTCGGTCACTACTTGATGATGGTTGGAGCGGTGGGGGGCGTCGAGTGCACCGCACCCGGTGAGTTGTTCAGTGATTACGAGAATGCCACGGGGACCGGGCAGGTGCATGTGTGGTTCGAGCGACCCGATAGCGGTTGGACCGCCTGAAACTGCGACACCGCTAACACCGGGTACCGGACGGCCGCATGCCACAATCGCCGTGTGGTCGCACAGAGAGAGATGCCAGACCTGGCCGATGCTCTCGAACGGCTGGCGGGAGCCCTCGAGCGTCTCGCCC
>JBAPYG010000366.1:0-2250 GCA_049284615.1 Acidimicrobiia bacterium | reverse complement strand
CGACGGGACCGTCCGGTACGACCTGATCGTCGACATCGGCGGGCTCAACTCCATCAAGCGTCTGCGCCGTGCCCTCAAGAAGACAGGGACTCTGGTCATAGTCGGTGGCGAGGGCGGAGGGAGTGTCACCGGTGGAATCGGTCGCCAGCTCCGGGCTAAGGTGCTCTCGCCCTTCGTGTCCCAGCGTCTCACCTTCTTCCTCAGTGCCGAGGACTACCGCCACATCGAGAAGCTGGCGAGCTTCATGGAACACGGCCGTGTCAATCCGGCCCTCGGGCGCCAGTATCGCCTCGATGAGGCCCCACAGGCGATTGCCGACCTCGAGTCGGGACGAGCCCGCGGCAAGTCGGTGATCGTCGTGGAGGACGCATGAGAGCCGGCGAACCCACCGGCCGGGTGCGAAAGGCAATCCCATGGCTCTGGCTCGCGGTGTCGCTGGCGTGGGCGATCGTGATCATCGTCACCGATCACCTCGCCTGGCCGTTGGCGCTTTGGATCGCGACCACTGTCGGACCCCTCACCTATCTCAGCAGGCAGAGAGATCACTCCGGGCCCCGGGGCTCGACCACGAAAGGAACCCAACACTGAGCACGAATACAGGAACTCCCGCCAACCGAACACCGACAGATATCGAGTCGACGCGAAGCGGGTCATTGCGACGCTACGCCATTATCGCCGGCGTCGGATATGTAGCCCTGTTCGTCCTGGGGATCTTCGCCAACTTCTTCGTTCGCGAGGGTCTGATCGTCGGTGGGGACGCAGCTCAGACCGCTGCCAACATCCTCGAGTCGGAGGGGCTGTTCCGGATGGGAATGGTCAGCTTCCTCGCCATATTCGTCATCGACGTGGTCGTTGCCTGGGCCCTCTACGTGCTGTTCCAGAAGGTGAATCAGAACGTGTCACTCATGACGGCCTGGTTCCGAATCGTCTACACCGTCTTTCTCGGTGTTGCGGTGATCTTCTTCTACCAGGCACTCCAATTGCTGTCCGGATCTGAGTTCCTGAGTGTCTTCGATGCCGGTCAGCTCGAGGCGCAGGCCTTGCTGGCTGCAGACACGTTCAACTCCACATGGCTCATCGGTCTGCTCGTTTTCGGGGTCCACCTGGTCCTTCTCGGATGGCTCGTGGTGAAGTCCAGTGCACCGAGGATCCTCGGCTACGTGCTGATGGTCGCCGGGCTCGCTTACGTGGCGGACACGATCGCGCACACTGTGCTGGCCAACTATGTGGACTACGAGAATCTGTTTCTTGTGATGGTCGCCGTTCCGTCTGTCATCGCTGAAGGCTGGATGGGTTTGTGGCTGCTGGTCAAGGGTGGGAAGAAGGAACTCTCCGTAGCGAACTCGCATGCATAGCTACTGCCATGCCGCGAGCTCGCTCTTGCTGACCAAGCGCAACCAGGAGGACCCATGTTGCCTGTGTTTCTAGTCCATGAGCTGACCATGGGTTACGAGGGCGAACGCGACAAGTCAACGAGAAGACGACACGATGACACCATGACCCTGGAGTCGAGATGGGCTCGGCCATTCGGGAGCCGGCAGATTCAGTCGGTTGAACGGGCCGGGGCGGCAGAAGGGGGTGTAATTCGGTGCGGCCTCTTCTAGCTGTCCTCGCTCTTGGCCTCGCTTCCGCTTTGCCTGCAGCTGCAGTTGGGGGGTCGATAGAAGACTTGATCGATCGCGAGATGCCCGCGTCGGGCGTGCCGGGCCTGGCCTACGCTGTCGTAGTCGATGGTGAGATCACCTCGGTCGGTGCCCGCGGTGTTGTCGAGCTCGGACGCGACACAGAAGTCACGCCAGATACGCCTTTTGCCACGGGCTCGATCTCCAAGAGTTTCACGGCGCTGGCCGTCATGCAACTGGTCGAGGCGGGCGAGGTCGACCTCGACACCGAGGTCTCCCAGTATCTCGAGGGTTTCTCGGGCTTGCCCGCCGGTGCGATCACGATCCGACAGCTGCTCAGCCACACGAGCGGGTTTTCCACGTTGCAGGGGAACGAGTCGCATACGGACGTCACCGGCGGGAAGGACGAGCTTGCGCGCCGGGTCGCCGGTCTTGCAGACGTGACACCCGCTTACCGGCCCGACGAACGGTGGGAGTACTCGAACACCAACTATCAGATTCTTGGCCGCCTGATCGAAGTCGTCAGCGGTCAGGAGTACCAGGCCTATGTCACCGCCAACATCCTGGAGCCGGTCGGAATGGAGCACAGCTTCGTTGCCGACGGCGAGATACATGAGTCCATGGCGAC
>JBAPYG010000365.1:0-6225 GCA_049284615.1 Acidimicrobiia bacterium | reverse complement strand
GAAAGCCAGGGACTTTCGCCCTTTTTCGACTCAGGTGTCGAGGATGTTGAGCGTCACCGCCCCGGCGAAGACGAGGATGAGCACGATGATCGAGATGCCGAGGAGCACGGTGCCGATGATCCCGAGGATCCGCCCCGCATTGGCAGTTCCCCTGTTCTCGGGGGGCCGCCTCCCCGAGTCGATCGCCGCCAATTCCTTGGTCCCCATGTTCCACGCAAACGGGGCCAGGATCCCACAGATGACTATCCCGAGGATGCCGAGGACCAGGATCGTGGTCGCCTGGCTCGGTTCGGGGTAGGCGCCGGACTCGGATGGGAACTGTGGTGGTTGGCTCATCGTGGGAGCGAGTATCGCAGACCGGCCAGGATCACGCAGGCGGTAGCCTGATGGCTTCGTGAAGAGCACTCAGTACATCGACTTCGACAGGGCCGATTGGGCCAGCCTCCGGGGCCGGACACCTTTGACCCTCACCGAGGAAGAGATCGAGAAACTGAGCGGCATCAGCGTCAACCTCGACATCGACATGGTCGAGGAGACGTTTCTCCCACTCTCCCGGCTCTTGAATCTGTACGTCCAGGGCGGCCAACTGCTGTCGTCGGTGACCGACACGTTCCTCGGGACCCCACCCCAGCCCCGGCCCTTCGTGATAGGTGTCGCCGGGTCGGTGGCGGTGGGCAAGTCGACCATCGCCCGTGTCCTCGAGGCTCTGCTGGCGAGATGGCCGCATCATCCCCGGGTGGAACTGGTGACGACTGACGGGTTCCTGTTCCCGAATGCGATTCTCGAACAGCGGGGATTCATGAACCACAAGGGCTTCCCCGAGAGCTACGACCGGGCCGCCCTCCTCGAGTTCGTGGCGCGGGCGGCGGCGGGAGAAGACCATCTCGAGATCCCGGTCTATTCACATATCCGCTACGACATCGTCGCCGACGAGACCCGCGTGGTCAGCCGGCCCGACATCCTCATCCTGGAGGGGCTCAACGTCCTCCAGGGTGGGGAGAGTGGAGCGTTCGTCTCCGACTACTTCGACTTCTCGATATTCGTCGATGCCGACCCCGTCGACATAAGACGCTGGTACGTCGAGCGATTCCTGACATTGAAGGCAACCGCTTTCACCCAGCCCCACGCATTCTTCCGTCGTTACGCCACGTTGAGCCATGACGAGGCGGTAGACGTCGCCGAGCAGATCTGGGAGACGATCAACCTGGTCAATCTGGTCGAGAACATCCTTCCCACCCGGCCCCGTGCCTCCCTGATCCTGGAGAAGGCCCCGGATCACTCGGTCAGGCGGGTGCGGCTGCGGCGCTGACGGGCATCTCCGGAGGGCGGGCCTTGTAGTTGCTCCACTCACCCGGAACCCCCTTCAGCTGGAAGAGACCACGCGACTCGAACTGCAGTGGCGAACCGACGACCAGGTCTTTGACCACCGAGCTGACCATGATCCCCCCGGAGTCGGCAGCGCCCATCACCCTCGAGGCGATGTGCACGGCGAGACCACCGAGCTCACCGTCTCTCATCTCGATCTCACCGGTGTGGATGCCGGCCCGGATCCTCACATCTAGCTCGGCCAGCTCGTCTCGGGCCGCCATCGCAGAGAGGATCGCCCGCTGTGGCCCGTCGAAGGTGGCCAGACATCCGTCTCCGGTCATGGTGATCTCCTCACCGCGAAACCGGGAGATGCTGTCGCGGAGGATGCGGTCGTGTGCGCTGCGGAGGTCGAGCCAGCTCTGATCGCCGACTTTCGCAGCCAGGGCGGTCGACCCGACGATATCGGTGAACATGATCGTGGCGAGAGTCCGATCGGAGCGAACGCTGGTTCGATCGGCGCCGATGAAGGCCTCGACGGCGTCGAGTGTCGACGTGAAGTCTCCGGCGTGGAAGGGCCAGGTGTCGGCCCCTTCGACCACCTCGAGCCGGGCGGAGGAGATGTTGGCCGCCACGTAGTCGCCGTAGGCGAGGCGGTGGTAGCGGGCGTGACGCTTGTGCACCACCAGGGTGTCGGCCTGAATGGAGGAGAGGACGGCACGTACGTCGGTGTCAGCCACCCATTCGACCGCCTCCGACGCGATTCTCTGTGTTTGGGCCGATCTCTGACGGAGGGGGCAGTCAGGTTGAGGGCTTCGCCTGTGGTCCCGTGCTGGGCGAGGTACGCCGCGCCCACTCGCTCGACGAAATCGTCCGGTGCGCCGATCTCGTAGTCGGCGTCTCGTCGAAATCGCGCGTAAGTGTTGATGAGGACGAGCACGTGGAACTGGTCGGGGTAGGTGGCGGCGAGGACCATGGCCAACATGCCTCCCTCCGTGTCCCCGATGAGCACCGCCTCTTCGGACCCGATCTCGCCCATGACGTCCCGGATGTCATCCATGGTCTCCTCGATCGGCGCCACATGACCCGAGATGTGGACGTCGGACACTCCCGAGCACAGCTTGTCGATGAGGATCACCCGTCCCATGTCGGCGAGCCTGTCGAAGTAGCGGACTGCAGACGGCTCGTCCCAGAAGGAGTCGATGTTGGTGACCCAGGTCGTCACGAAGACGATGTCGCGGTCGCCGCTCCCGAACGTCTGATAGGCGACGCTCCCCCGCGGGGTCCTGACGAACCGGGTCTCGGGACGTCGCAACGGTCGATCCATGGTCACGTCAGGACAATATTCGGCGCCGGCTCGTTACCCTGCCCGACTGTGAAGATGTTCATCCGGGCCGGTAGGGCGGCCCTGTTCGACAAAAGGGCTTTCACCGAGGCATTCTTCGACGACGACGCCATGGCGGATGGGGCGATCGTCGTCGCCGTGGTGGGGGCCGTCAGCTACTTGGGCATCCTCGCCTGGTTTGGCGTCCTAGGTCGTTTCGACATCGTCGGCCTCCTGCAATCCCTGATCTTCTCGGTGGCATCGTGGCTGATCCTCGGCTTGGCGACCTGGTTCGCCGCATCGCGTCTTTTCGGCAGCTCGTCTAGGTATCAGACCGTCATCGCCATGCAGGGCCTGGCGGTGCTCCCCCTGCTCCTCGAGATCTTCGGCTCGCCCATCTCGTGGTTGGGCCTTGTGTGGTATCTGGCGGTGCTGGTAATCGGGACGAAGGAGGCAACCGACCTCGACTACAAGTTCGCCGGGGTGTCAGTCCTGATCGGCTTCGCCGTGGCGGCCGTCGTCAGACTCCTGATCGGGGCACCCTTCGGGCTGTTCAGCGGCGTATTCACCTGAGATGCCGGTCTATCGGCTCGACCTCTCCTATGACGGATCGGGATTCAGGGGCTATGCGAGCCAGGTGGGCCAGAGAACCGTCCAGAACGAGCTGGACACGGCTCTTGCCACCTACACCGGACAGCCGATCACGACCTCTGTCGCCGGGCGGACCGATGCCGGGGTCCATGCCCTCGGCCAGGTCGTCTCAGTGCCCTTGCAGGGCGAATTCGACCTCGAGCGGATGAGACGCGGTATCGATGCCCTGCTCGGCCCTGAGATCACCGTGCGGGCGGTCAGCATCGCCCCGAAGAGCTTCAATGCGAGGTTCTCGGCCAGCTGGCGTCGTTATCGCTATCTGATGGGCACCGGCGTCGCCGCCAACCCCCTCAGCAGGACGTTCGTCTGGCATGTCGGGCCGATGCTCGATGTGGACGCGATGTCGTCGTCATCTTCTGCTTTCGTCGGTGAGCACGACTTCAGCTCCTTCTGTAGAGCGGCGGAGGGGAGGAGCAATGTTCGTCGCCTGACCGAGCTCTCCATCGTGGTGTCCGAGGAGACCCTCGAGGTCTGGGTGCGGGCCAATGCGTTCTGCCATCAGATGGTGAGGTCCATCGTCGGCTATCTGTATGACGTCGGACGTGGTTTCTGCGACGGTGGGCGGGCCGCTGAGGTCATCGCAGCGGAAGATCGCGCCGCGGTGGCGACTGTGGCTCCGGCGCATGGCCTGACACTGTGGGCGGTGGGCTACGAATGACGGTGGCCGATTCAATTGGCCTAGCGGCGGCCGGGCGAATAGCATGTGCCCTGCTTCCACCCGGAAGCCGTTTCCCCAAACGCTCCCCGTGCTTTCACCGTGCGAGGAATCCCAAAGATCATGACCATCAACAAGACTTATTCGCCCAAGCCGGGCGACATCGAACGCTCCTGGCATCTCGTCGACGCCACCGACCTCCCCCTCGGCAGACTCGCCTCTGAGATCGCCCAGGTGTTGCGGGGCAAGCACAAGCCCACATATGCGCCGCATATGGACACGGGCGACTTCGTCGTAGTGGTCAACGCCGGCAAGGTCGCAGTGACTTCGGGCAAGAGCCAGTCGAAGATCTACTACCGCCATTCCGGTTACCCCGGGGGCATCAAGGCCGAGACCTTCGATTCCCTGCTCGAGCGTCGTCCCGAGGCAGTCATCGAGCGCGCCGTTCGAGGGATGCTCCCCAAGAACAAGCTGGGTCGGCAGATGGCCCGCAAGCTCAAGGTATATGCCGGGCCCGACCACCCTCACGCCGCCCAGGGACCGAAGCCCCTCGAGTTCAAGATCCGAAAGGTCGAAGTCTGATGTCTAAGCCACTCATCCAAACCACGGGGCGTCGCAAAGAGTCGGTGGCCCGTGTTCGCTTTCACGACGGCTCCGGTCAGGTGACGCTCAACGGCAAGCCGCTGGAGGCCTACTTCCCGACCATGGCCACCCGGATGCGAGTGATGGAGCCTCTGAGCATCACCCAGACCCAGGGTCGCTACGACATCGATGCCACCCTCGATGGGGGCGGGACCACGGGTCAGGCCGACGCGCTTCGTCTCGGCATCTCCCGAGGCCTCGTGGAGCTCGACCCCGAGCTCAGGGCCACCCTCAAGAAGGCCGGGATGCTGACCCGCGACTCCAGGGTCGTCGAGAGCAAGAAGTACGGACTCCGCAAGGCCCGTCGGGCACCCCAATACACCAAGCGCTGACCGAGCCTCTGATGTCCGACCTCCGTCGTCTGCTGGACGATGGCAAGCCCATCTTCGGGACGGATGGGGTTCGTGGCGCCGCCGGATCGGAGCTGTCCGCGGAGCTCGCCATGGACATCGGACGTGCCGCCGGGGCGTATCTCCGTGGCGGGCCTGTTCTGGTCGGGCGTGACACCCGACGGTCCGGCTCGATGCTGTCCTCGGCGCTACAGGCCGGGTTCCACTCCGTTGGCGTCGACACCGTCGACGTCGGGGTGCTGCCCAGTGGGGGCATCTCGTACCTGACCTCCACCACGGGGGCGACCATGGGGGCAATCGTCTCGGCATCGCACAACCCCGCTGCCGACAATGGCATCAAGCTCCTCGCTGCCCGTGGCACGAAGCTGGCCGATGAGGTGGAGAGGGGTCTCGAGAAGCGAATGCGGTCCTCTGGCCGTCAGGTGGCGGTCGGGTCGGGCATCGGGTTTCGGATGGAGAACCCCGAGGGGCACCAGCGGTACCTCGATCATCTCGTCGGTGCGGCGCGGTATTCGCTCAATGGGCTGCAACTCGCCTTGGACTGTGCCAACGGCTCGGCGTACAAGACTGCTCCGGAGCTGTTCGAGAGGTTGAGCGCCGATGTGCGCGTGTTCCACGCCGAGCCCAACGGAATGAACATCAACGACGGCTGTGGTGCCACGTCGCCCGGCTTCATCGCAGAACACGCCGGAGGTCGAATCGGTCTCGCCTTCGATGGGGACGCCGACCGCTTGATCGCAGTCGACGAGGATGGGGTGGTCGCCAACGGCGACGTGATCATGGCGATCATCGCACGACACTTGAAGGAGCAAGGCCGTCTCACCGAGAACCTCGTCGTGGCCACCGTCATGTCGAATCTCGGTTTTCGCAAAGCCATGGCCGAGGCCCAAATCGAGATGGTGGAGACACCGGTGGGCGACCGATACGTGATGGAGGCCCTGCTCGAGCGAAAAGCCCTACTCGGTGGCGAGCAGTCCGGTCACATCATCTTCGCCGATGTCGCCGCCACGGGTGACGGTCTGCTGACCGCGGTGCAGCTGCTCAATGTCGTCGCCGGAACCGGGAGAGAGCTTCGCCAACTCCGGGAGGCGGCCATCACCGAGTACCCACAGGTGTTGGTGAACGTGAGAATCGACCGCTCGGTGGACGTCGCCACCGTCGATCCGCTGTGGAACGAGGTGGCCGCCGTCGAGGAGGAGCTCGGCGACGACGGACGGGTATTGGTGAGGCCGTCGGGAACGGAGCCGCTGATCCGCATAATGGTCGAGGCGTCTTCCCAAACGCTGGCGAACAGGTAC
>JBAPYG010000364.1:0-2381 GCA_049284615.1 Acidimicrobiia bacterium | reverse complement strand
CCATCTCATCGCCGATTAGGTAGCCCAGCGCACCCTCTCCGTCGTCACCGAACGAGACGACACAGGTCGGGGAGGCGTGGATGCCCAGCTTGTGCTCCAGTGACACGATCCTGTAGTCGTTGCGCTCGCCAGGGTCACCGTTGTCGTCGAGGATGAATTTGGGGACGAGGAACATGGAGATGCCACGCGTGCCGGGAGGAGCGTCTTCGGTTCGTGCCAGCACGAGGTGGATCACGTTGTCGGTGATGTCCTGGTCGCCCCAGGTGATGAAGATCTTGGTCCCGAAGATGCGGTAGGTGCCGTTGTCCTGTCTCATCGCCTTGGTGCGGAGGGCGCCGACGTCGGACCCTGCCTCGGGCTCGGTCAGGTTCATGGTCCCCGACCACTCGCCGGAGACGAGCTTCTCCAGGTAGGCCCGTTTGAGGTCATCCGAACCGTGGGTGTACACCGCCTCCACCGCCCCCTGTGTGAGCATCCCGGCCAGGGAGAAGGCCATGTTCGACGTCTTGAACATCTCCTGGATGACCACCCCCACGGTGTAGGGAAGACCACCACCCCCCCAATCGACCGGCAGATGGGCGCCCGGCCATCCCGACTCCACGAACTTGGCGTAGGCGTCGGCGAAGCCATCGGGAGTGTGCACCCGTCCCTCGTCGTCGAGTCTGGAGCCCTGCTCGTCACCCGTCCGGTTGAGGGGCTCCATGACCTCGGAGAAGAAGCGGCCCGCCTCATCGAGGATCGTGGCAACCGTGGCCGGGTCGGCGTGCTGGTAGCCGTTCAGCTTTGAGATCTCCTCGAGACCGGCGACGTGGTTGAGCACGAAATTGTGCTCCTCCAGCGGCGGAGAATATGAGGACATACTCAAAATCGTAGTTGAGCATCCCCGACAAACGCATGTGACGATCATTCGAAGCGTGCGCGTCAGTGGCCAACGCGGCTCCGTGGTCAGCCCACGATGCGCTGGACCAGATCGGGGAGGACCTCGCCGATACCGGCGTCGAGCCTCACCGCGGCGACGTGGTCGGCCTCGGTGACGCCCTTGTTGATGATGACGATCGGCTTCTGTTGTGTGGCCGCGCGCATCACAACGTCTGCGGCGGGCCAGACCGAGACCGTGGAGCCGACCACCAGCACCGCATCTGCCATCGCGAGGAACAGCGAGGCCTGGCGCACCTCTTGCTCGGGGAGCATCTCGCCGAACATGACGGTGTCCGTCTTGACGATCCCCCCGCACTCTGGGCATCGCGGGTCCTCTTCACCGGCTTCGACCCACTCGAGGACAGTCTCGGTGGGCCACGAGGTCCGACAGCTCATGCAGTGGCTGTGACGGACGTTGCCGTGGAGCTCGGCGACGAGATCGTCGTCCAACCCGGAGCGGAAGTGAAGGCCGTCCACGTTCTGGGTGACGACACCGGCGAGTCGCCCCTCCTCGTGGAGCCGGACTATGGCCATGTGGCCCTGGTTGGGCTGCACCGTGGAGCGTGCCCCCCACAGCTCGCCCTGGAGATGCATTCGCCAGCCCTGGACCCGCAGATCCCGGTTGGTCACGTAACGGTCGATGGTGAAGTCATCCGGGTCGACTCTGGTCCAGAGGCCGTTGGGGCCCCGGAAGTCGGGGATACCGGACTCGGTGCTCAGGCCGGCGCCGCTGAAGACGAGGATCTGCTCGGCCCCGGCCAATATCTCGGCAGCGCTGTCGATCTGGGGCATCAACCCCTGTCTAGCCGAATCTGGTCGGGAATGAACGTGCGCACCGTCGGGTAAGCCAGTTCGACGTTGTCGTGCTCGGCGAAGACACCGAGGATGGAGCGCCAGATGCGGTCCTCCCTGCCTCTCCTCGTCCGGGCCTCGACCAGATACCGGGCGGTGAGCAGCACCCCACTGTCACGCACGCTCAGGTAGACGGTGGGTGTGAGTGTCCCCACTCGGATCGAGTAGCGGCTTGCCGTCTCCCTGATACGTCTGCCGGCGGCACCGTGCACATCGGGAGCGTCGGCCTCGAGGACCTCGCGCATCAATCGCTCGGCGAGGCCCCAGTCCGACTCGAAGGTGATCAGCACCGGGATCTCGTGCCAGATGTAGCCGAATCCCTCGGTGTAGTTGGCCAGGCCCTTGTTGAACAGCACGCCATTGGGGACATGGATGAGACGCCCCGTCGACTGCTCTGCGTCGACCCACCCGTCGATCTCCATGAGTGAGAAGCGAAACAGCCTGATGTCGACGACATCGCCCTTGTAACCCTCCACCTCGATGCGATCGCTGACCTGGAAAGGCTTACGGCTGAGCAGGTAGACCCAGCCAACCATGTTCTTCAGCACATCGGCCAGGGCGATCGCGATACCCGCCGACACCAGGCCGAGGTAGGTGGGGAGACTCTCGAA
>JBAPYG010000363.1:0-7241 GCA_049284615.1 Acidimicrobiia bacterium | reverse complement strand
CAGTTGGATGCAGACAGCGCGTGTCGTTCGCGGCGACGTCCTCTCGCTCAAGGAGGATGAGTTCGTGTTGGCGGCCCACAGCATCGGCACCCGCAAACGCAACGTCATAATGCGTCACATTCTCCCCAACACGCTGAGCCCGGTCATGGTCTCCGCCGCCCTCGGCGTGGCCGTGGCCATCATCACCGAATCGGCCCTCTCCTTCCTCGGCCTGGGGTTCCCGGCCAGCTTCCCCACCTGGGGCCGGCTCCTCTTCGACGCCAACAACTACATCCAGATCTCGCCGATACGGGTGATCGCCCCCGGGGTGATGATCTCGCTGACCGTGATGAGCGTCAACTACATCGGTGACGGTCTTCGCGACGCTCTCGATCCCAAGTTGCGAAGCCGTTAGGAGCTTTGATGACAGGTTCACCTCGCGATCTCGACTGGCCGACGCGCCGCTGGCTCCTGTGGGGCCTGGCGGCGGTTGGCGGCTTGATCCTCATCGTCGCCTTCTTCATATGGCTTGGATCGGAGGAGGCGGAGCCAGTCCCCGAGGTCGGCGACCAATTCGAGTGGTCGATAGTCCTCGTCGATCAGACCGGCGACACGGTCACGCTCAAGGGCGACGAGCCGCAAGGGCGCCCCACCGAGACCTGGCAGAACGACTTCCAGGTGTCCCGCGACCTGGAGGGCTCGTTCGAATGGGACACCGAGGTCGGTCTCCCTGCCGACGTGGTCGCCATCGATGCCATAGAGAGTTGCGACGACCTGAACGTCGAGCTGGGCAAGTGGGTCGACGGAATCGGCGCCGCCGAGGGCGACGCGTTCAATTGGCGAGCTCGCGCCTTCACCCAGTACACCCTGGACAAGATGCGCACCGACGGGTGTGAGATCAACGAGGACGAGTTGGCCGACCTGATCGCTCCCTGAACCTCCCCGGGGCGGAGCGCTTGGAGGTCACGTTCGGGTCGGAACTGCGTCGCGCCGCAGCTTTAGACATAGTCTCCATCGAAGCCGTGGCCCCTACACGGTGAAGGAGTCGCCCCAGTCCACATCGATCACTTCTATGTCGTCTCCGGCCAGCACGTTTCGCACCATCCCCCTGATCCAGGACCGCCCGCTCTCGCTCAGATAGAAGTCGTGAATCGGCACCACTTGTGCCGGGCGAACGCGTCTGGCGAACTCCACCGCCCCGGTGGCCGAGTCCCAGGGCACGATGAGGGGGAGAGCCAGGACCCGGGCCGATGTGGTCGGCTCCCTGCTGTCCCCGGGGTGAGTGAGGATCCCGTCGACGGTGAAAGAGCGATTCGGGGGCTGCGCCCCACTGGGGACCTTGCCATGGAGCACGTCCTCGAGCGAGACCCCGGCGGGCGGGTCGGTCGACACTTCGATGTCGCTCTTGGCGAGGAGATCGGCCACGGCCTGATTTGAGTAGACCCTGACATCGTCCCCGCGGTCGATGAGCCATCTCACGAAGCTGGGGTGAACGTGGTCACCGTGCTCGTGGGAGATGAGTACCCGGGTCACCTCACCGATCGAGCCCAGATCGAAGTTGCCGTCCACGAACGTGTGAAAGCCAGGGTCGAACAGTGTCGCCGCCTCGTCGGTCTGGAGATGGAGACAGGAGTCGGTGAGTCGTCTGATCTGTGCCATGTGACCAAACATACGCGTGCTCGGGGAGAAGGCCTCTCCGACCGACCAGGGGCGACCCGGCCCCGGCCTCAGATGCCGATGGCCCGACCCAGCAGGTCGCGCTGATGCCGGGGGCTTCCCAACAACAGCGACGAGGCCTTGGCTCGCTTGAGATAGATGTGTGCATCGTGCTCCCAGGTGAAGCCGATCCCACCGTGGACCTGGATGTTCTCCCCCGACACCCAGACGTAGGTCTCGGAGCCGATCGATCCTGCCAAGGGCGCGGCGATCTGGAGCTCATCGTCATCTCCGGTGACCCGGGCCGCGTAGTAGGCGGTCGACCTGGCATGCTCGACCCTCATCAGCATGTTGGCACAGCGGTGTTTGATCGCCTGGTACGAGCCGATCGGACGACCGAACTGGTAGCGGGTCTTGGCGTACTCGACCGACATCTCCAGACAGCGCGCCGCACCACCCAGTTGCTCGGCCGCCAGGGCCACAGTGGCCAGCTGCAACACGCGGACCAGGCCATCGCCCACGTCCCCGCCCCCGATACGGCCCTCCTGTGGGATCACCACGTCGTCCAGCGTCAGTGTCGACTGTCGGCGCGTGGGGTCGAGAGCGGGCTCTTGGACGATGGTGACACCGTCGGCGTCGGGGGCGACGGCGAACAGACCGACCCCGTCCTCGGCCGCGGCAGTCACGAGGAGGAGGTCTGCCATGTTCCCGTCGAGAACAGCTCGCTTCGTCCCGCTCAGGCTCCAGCCGTCTCCGTCCCGGGCTGCACGCGTGACGGAGGGGACGGCGTCCCACCCGCGTGGCTCGTCGAAGAGCGCGACAGTGGCGATTGTCTCTCCCGAGGCAATGTCGGGAAGGAGACGGGCTTGCTCCGATGCCGTGGCGATCTGTTGGAGCGCCGTCGTGGCGAGAACGGCGCTGGCGAAGAATGGCCCCGGTGTGACCGATCGCCCCATCTCCTCGAGGAGAACCGACATCTCGACCGGGCCCAGTCCTGCGCCACCGTGCTCCTCGGCGATGGTGAGGCCCGTCCAGCCCAAATCGGCCATCTCCTTCCACGCCCCACGCTCGAAACCGTCCTCAGACATCATCAACTCACGTACCCGCTCCATCCCGAAACGGTCGTCGAGAAAGCCCCGGGCAGTCGACCGGATCAGATCCTGGTCTTCAGAAGAGGCATAACTGACATGATGCTCAGCCACGGGGGACCTCCACCCAGGGCAGGTCCTTGTCGACACGGGGCTCTCCCGGGAGCCCGAGCACACGCTCGCCCAGGATGTTCAGCATGATCTCAGATGTGCCTCCCTCGATGGAGTTGGCCCTGGTCCTGAGAAACGCCTTCGCCGGCTCGTGTTGGCTGAAACGCTCCGGTCTCTTCAACGCATAGCCCTGGGGGTAGATCGTGCCGTCGAGACCGAGGAGGTCCAGGGTGAAGTCCGTGATCTCCTTGTTCAGGTTGGCCCACGCCAGCTTGCCGGTGGAGCCCTCCGGGCCGGGGATTCCGGCACTGGCCATCTCGTTGGCCCTCTGCGCGGTGAGCCGGGCGGCTTCGGCCTCCGCCCAGAGATGCAGCAACTCGTCACGCAGAACCGGGTCGTCCTCCCCGGTCTCCTCCCAGACCTCGACAGCCTGACCTATGTAGCCGCTGCCCCGGGGCGGGCTGCCACCCCCAATGGCCACCCTCTCGTTCATCAGCGTCGTCAGGGCGACCCGCCAGCCGGCACCTACTACGTCGATGCGGTTCTCATCGGGGATGCGCACGTCGTTGAAGAAGACTTCGTTGAACTCGGCCTCTCCGGTGATCTGATACAGGGGTCGGACATCGACACCTGGTGACTCCATGTCCACGATGAAGTAGGTCATGCCCTGATGCTTCACCGCATTGGGATCGGTCCTGGTGACGACCATGCCCCACTTGGCGATGTGTGCCAGGGTGGTCCAGACCTTCTGCCCGTTCACCACCCACTCATCACCGTCCGCTACCGCGCGTGTCGCCAGACCGGCCACATCGGATCCCGCGCCCGGCTCGCTGAAGAGCTGGCACCAGATCTCTTCGGTGGTGAACATCGGGCGCAGCCATCGATTCTTCTGCGCCTCGGTGGCGTGTGCATCCAACACTCCGGCACCCATGGCGATGCCGAGGAGGTTGGTGTAGCGATTCTCGATCGAGGCGCCGGCCGCGACGAGCCGGTCGTTGATCCTCGTTTGGTGCTTGCGAGCCAGCCCGATGCCTCCAAAGCCCTCCGGGTGCCAAGCCCAGGCAAGACCCTTGTCGTATTGGGCGCCCCAGAACGCGATGTCGTCGGTCTCGGTCGGCGGATACTGTTCGATCAGCTCATCGACGAGTCTGTCGACACGGGCATCGTCCGCATCACTCATCTATTTGACCTTTCACTCAAACTCTGGGGATCACGGTAACCGCCGCCGACGACGCGTGGGCAGGCGAGATGGGCACGATCGGCCCGGATTGGTTTCTGTAAGGGGTGATCATTCCTTGACTCCTTACGGGACGGAGTCTAACCTGTAAGCAGCAACAGCGGCTTAGCCACTTACAAGGAGAGACCATGTTCCACGACAGCACCGAAGCCGGAGGCCAATGATGTTCGCCCCCTACTGTGAGGCGCACCGCTCGGTGGTCCTGCTCCCCACATCGTCGATCACAGCCATGACCAGGGGCCGCCAGGGGTTGGTGGTCGAGTTCACCTGCGATTGCGGCCAGGTCGGGACCTGGACCGGGCCGAGCCAGGCCCGCTAGCCGACGGCGCGGACGAGACATTCCCCGGGCTAGAAGACCTCGGGGCACCAAGGCGCCGCGTCGGTCCGGAAGAGACGGTGCAAAGTCCGCAGACTCGTCGGATCGCCCGCCAAGCGCCCCCCGGCAGCCATCACCATCGCGTTGCCTGCCCCGAGATAGAGATGACCCAGGGCCTCGATGTCCAGACGAACGTCACCTGGGCCCTCGACCCGCTCGCAGATGGCGGAGCCGCCGGTGACCGACAGCAGGTACGTGGCATCGTTCCCGGGTCGAAACTCGTCGACGACACTGACCGAGAGTGTGCCATCTGTCTCGTAGCCACGAGCCGCGAGGGCCGCCGGCACGTCCACGATCCTCACCCACAGCGCATCGGAGACGGTGCGACGCACCTCGCGGGCGTCTCCGACCAATGCGGGCAGGGGGTCATCGGTCGGTAGATTCCAATACTCGACTTTCGGGAACAGGTCGATATCGAGCAGGTAGCCCCACAGCGACTCGTGGGCCGCATGTGTCGTCGTCACCAACTCCTCGACGGCGACCTCACCGGAGGGGCCGAAGTCGTCCCACTTGGCCTCCTGTCGATAGGCCGCATAGCCAGTGGGCTCCCCGTCCTCGGTGTGTACCGCATACCTGAGGGCCGACCTGCCTTCGCGCCACGACTCGACGTCGGCCAAGACTCGGTGCGCCCACCACGCATCACTCCTGCTGAGCATGCCGGCACGTGCGCTGCGCACCTGCTCGTAGAGGGAGCGGACGATGGGCTCGGCCCGGGTCTTGTCGACCAATCGGACCCGGCCCCGAGCCGGGGTGCGAAGAGTCGTGGAGCTCGCGTCGATCTTGGTCTTGTGACGAAACGTCGCCATCCCGTAGCCAAATCTCGAATAGATCCCGCCCTCGGAGGCCCAGAGCCCGCTCAGCGGTTCCCCGCGTTCCGACACCTGGTCGAGGTGGTCGGACATGAGTTGGCGGAGTATCCCGCGTCGACGATGGGTGGGCTGAACGGTCACGACGGTGAGCCCGGCCATTGGCACCTCGTGACCGCCCGGCACGGTGAGCGCCAGGGAGAACCCGCTCGCCGTGCCGACCATGTCGTCCCCGTCGAAGGCGGCAAACGTGCGATCGAGCTCGAAGATCGCATGGAATCGCTCCCGGGCCGCGTCGTCGGTGTCAGGATCGCGGCCAAAGCCCAGTGACGTGCGGCTGCGAAACAGGTCGCCCTCTTCGGGGTCGATGGTGCGAACATCCCACATATCGGCGAGACGCTAACCCGATGCGCTCGGATGCCGCCCGGAATATGAGGAGGGCACGGGCAATGCCCGTGCCCTCCTGCGGTCGACTCTCCCGGCTAGACGGTTGGCGGCGGTGGCGGCGGTGGCCCACCGGGCCGCCCGCCATCCCTGGGCATGCCGTATTTCGCCCACCATCTCTTTCCTGCATCGATCCCGCCGACGCCAAAGGCGATCGCTCCGGCCACGGCGGCCGCTGCGATCACGATCATGATGATGTCCTCGGCGAATTCGATGTTGAGGAGCTCGAGGGCGAACAACACGCCAGAGATGATGATCCCGATATGGACCACCGAGCTGAGCCATCCGACACCTTGCTCTTCGGCAAAGGGTCGGACCAGGTTCCCGGTCCAGTTCCCCACGGCGGCGGCCACGATCACGATGAGGGCGGCAAGCAGGAGCAATGGGATCCAGGCGAGCAGTCTCTCGAGCAGCAACTCGATCGTCGTGATCTGCAGGATCCTCACGATGATCAGCCACAGCACGACGTAGAGGTAGGCGTAGATGATTGTTGCAAGGATCTTGGCAGGGGTCTGATCCGATCCCTGCAGGGCATTTGAAACACCGGATCGGTCCCAAACCGGTTGCAACACCCTTGCCCCGAGAAGCTTCTCGGTCCAAGTCCGGATGAGCCCGATGATCCAGCGGCCGACCACGAGCACCAGGAGGGATACCAATATCAGGATCCCCCACTCCACTACGTGCTCGCCAAAGGTCTCCAGCCGATCAACGAGGCTGTCCCAGAACGACACTCTTGTCTCCTTTCGGTGTTCGAACGCCGCCAACCGTACGCATGTCGGCCCGGCGATGACGGCTGACATGGGAAAATGGTTGGCATTGGGCATCAACTAGGGTGATCTAGGAGCACCACCGACCGAGAGGATCTCTTGACCGACGCCAGACGCCAGCAACGAAAGATCGACAACCAGAGGGAAATCGAGGCGCGTTGGCTGCAGAAGATGCTGTTTGCCCTGTCCAAGGCCAAGGAAGCCCGGGCGAAGCTGGCCGAGACCACAGGCGAGGAGCTCAACCCCCTGATCACCCTCGACGACGGAGTCCAAATATCACTCGACGACCTCGAAGCCGTCGTCGAGAAACGTGTCGAGACTCTGATGGACGCCCTGGGTCAGGGCATCTACGGGCGCCGTTCCTGAGCCGACTCGCCGTGTCGATCGATGGGGTCGGGCTCGGTGTGGATCGAACGGTCGCGATGGGCATGTCGCCCACTGACCGGGCGATGCGCCGGATCGTCGAGGAAAACCCGCCCCTTCTCCACGTGTAGCAGCGCAAGACCGTAGGCGGCCACGAGGTTCTCCTCGGTGAGCACCTGGGATGGCTCGCCCCACGCCAGCACCTGCCGCGCCAAGAGGAGGACGAAGTCTGCAGATCGCGCCTCGGACAGGTCGTGGGTGGTGATGATCACCGTGCAACCCTCCCGGGTCTCTGTGTGGATGACATCGTCGATCGCATGCGCCGTGGTCAGGTCGATACCTGTCAGAGGCTCGTCGAGGAGGAGCATGTCATGGTCCTGGGCCAGACCCTGGGCCATCAACACGCGCTGGCGC
>JBAPYG010000362.1:0-2114 GCA_049284615.1 Acidimicrobiia bacterium | reverse complement strand
CCTTTATCCATGCCTACTTGTGGCCATTGTACACGCTGTCTACAAAACTGCCCGACCGCTGCCTTCCCTGAGCCATATGTCCTGGATGCAGGTCGGTGTATTTCCTATCTGACGATTGAACTGAAGGGGTGGATTCCACGGCAGTTACGGCCATTGATGGGCAACTGGATTTATGGCTGCGACATATGCCAGGAGGTGTGTCCATTTAACCGTTTTGCGCCGCAAACTCAGGAAACCGTCTTTTTTGCCGATGATTGGGACGAAGCGGCACCACCTTTATTGGAAATTCTAGCTCTGGATGAAGCAGGTTTTCAAACACGTTTTGCCCAAAGTCCTATTCAGCGTATTAAACAGCGGCGACTAGTGCGCAATGCTTGTGTGGCGGCAGGGAATTGGGGCGATAATACGGCCGTACCACTCCTCACTCAATTGTTAACCGACAAAGAACCGTTGATTCGTGGTCATGCGGCCTGGGCCTTGCATCAAATTGGTACAGTCACAGCGAAAACGGCCGTTGCCCAAGCACTTGAACATGAGCAAAATGAGCAAGTAAGGCAAGAACTTGTTTGCAACAAATCTATTGGTGACAAGTTAAGGTGATGGGTTCAATGTCAAGACCTGTGTTTATGAACAGAATGAGCTATGCTGAGAGCATGACTGACGTAAAAAAACAAGTAAAACGCAAAAAGTCCTTCCCCCACACCCGAGCTATTCAGCGAGATCGACAAAAACGCCCCAGTGTGGCTCCGGCAGATGAGACAATCGAACAGTGGCTGGAAGAAATCATTCATCCAGCTACTCTGAATCAAATTGCTTACTTTCGCCAGTTGGGGTTGAGAGAACGAATTCTGAGCTTGCCCGTGATGGTGACCTTCATGATTAGCTTGTTGTGGCGACAATTGGGGTCTGTCAGAGAAGCTGTACGCGTCTTGCGCGAGCAAGGCATGTTGTGGGTAGAACCAGTGGCAGGCGTCTCGTTTCAAGCTGTACTGGAACGCATGAACACGCTGTCGGCTGATTTGTTTTATCGGGTGATGTGTGAGATATGGCCACAAATGCAAGACAATGCGCAAAAACGAAGTCGCCCCTTGCCGCCAGCAGTAGCTTATGCTCAAGTGTATTTCAACCACATTTGGTCTGTAGATGGCTCCGTATTGGATAATATACTCAAGAAATGCGGTTTGCTGGAAGAGAAGGTAGCACCTGTTTTGGGTGGCAAAATCACCACCATTATGGATATTGTCACTCAAGTACCTGCACACATCTGGTACAAAGAAGAGGCTCAAGCACATGACCAGACCTTCTGGGAACAGATTCTGGCGGTGCTGCCAGCAGGCACTTTGTTGCTCTTCGACAAGGGGCTGATTGATTATGGCATCTTTGACCGCCTCAGCCAGATGTCGGTTTTCTTTATTACACGCCTCAAGCGGAATGCCTCTTATCAAGTCGTCACTACCTTGTCTCAAACAGCCACTATCCACGACTTGATTGTTTGCTTGGGCAGCAAACAGACTCGATGCCACTATGAAATGCGTTTGGTGAAAGTATTGTTTCGCGGTACATGGTACTGTTATTTGACCAATATGACTGACCCTCAGAAACTGCCACCCGAATGTGTTGTCGCTCTCTATGACCAACGGTGGCGGGTTGAGGATGCTTTCAATGTCGTCAAACGTTTGCTGGGATTGGCTTATTTTTATTGTGGCTCGCTCAATGCTATTCAAATTCAGGTCTGGATGACTTGGTTGCTCTATGCCATGCTTGTTGATCTGACTGACCAAGTGGCTGATGCTTTGGGCAAGCCCTTTAAGGCTATTTCTATCGAGCTGGTCTTTCGCGGCTTGTCTCATTTTACTCATGTCCGCCTTCGAGGCGATGCTGATGACCCTATCGAATACTTAGTTCGTCGCGCTAAATCGTTGTCCCTCGTCAAGCAAAAGCGCAGAAATGAACATTTATCTTTGGTCGAGCAGATGAATTTGACAATTCCCTTCCCTGCTTAACTTGTCACCAATAGCTTTAGCCTGCCAACTTACATCGGGTCGAACCGGACCAAGCAAGTGGACACCATGTTTTTCTCGACTATCCACAATTTGGGCCGCATCCACATAACC
>JBAPYG010000361.1:0-2012 GCA_049284615.1 Acidimicrobiia bacterium | reverse complement strand
CGTCTGCACACCCCCGGCGACCCAGCGGGCGATGGTCACCTTCTGCTGGTTGCCGCCGGAGAGAAACCTCACCTCGTTCTGGGCGCGGGTGTCGATCTGCAGACGGGAGACCGCCGCATCGACCTTGGGCCTCTCGCTCGTGGTTCGGATCGGTCCCCAATTGCGAATTCGAGCACTGAAGGGAAGGGCGATGTTCTCCCGCACGGAACGTTGCATGAGCAATGCCTCGGCCCGGTCGGCGGCCACGTAGACCACTCCGGCGGCGATGGCATCGGCGGGGTGGCGGAACGACACCTCTTCCCCACTCACCGTCACATTTCCCGTGGCGGGGCGTTGCGATCCGGTGAGGATGTCGAAGAGGTCGTCCTGGCCCTGACCCTCGAGGGCAACCACACCGAGTACCTCGCCCGGGTACAGATCGAAGGAGACATCCTCGAGACGGGAGGTCGAACCGAGATCTCTCACCGAGATGCGCGGTCGTGCGTCGGCCGGCCGTTCCCCGGTCCCTGTCGATTCTCTGGCAGGCATGTCGCCCACGATCTCACCGAGCATCAACTCGACGATCTGGTCGGCGGAGTCGGGCGAAACGTCTACGACGCCGACCGTCTCGCCCTCACGGAGAACGGTGGCGCGGTCACAGACCGAGGAGATCTCTGTCATGCGATGGGAGATGAAGACCACACACCCGTCTCCGCCCCGCTGCTGATTGACCACCTCGAGGACCCGCTCGGTGAGGTTCGCAGGCAGAGCGGCGGTCATCTCGTCGAGCATGAGCACGTCGGGCTCGATGGCGAGAGCACGGGCGAGATCGATGATGCGCAGCGTGGCGAGGGGGAGACCACGGGCCAGGCTGGCGAGGTCGAGACGGTCGAGCCCCAACTCTTCGATCCAGTGCAGGAATGGGTCGACCGGGGTCTGGGTCAGACGCAGGTTGGAGGTGATGTCGAGGTCGGGGATGAGGGCCGGCTCCTGGTACACCGAGACCAGACCTCCGCGACGTGCCTCGGCGGGGGAGTGAGCCGTGCGCTCCTGCCCGCGGACCGAGATGGTCCCCCCATCGGGGCGTACGGCGCCGGTGAGCACTTTCACCAGAGTGCTCTTGCCTGCTCCGTTGGCACCCATGAGTGCATGGGCTTCGCCCGCCCTGACCTTGAGAGATGCCGACTCGAGGGCGACCACCGCCCCGTAGTGCTTGGAGATGTCCGTTGCCTCGAGCAGATACTGGTGGGCGTTGGCGGTCATCGAATTGGATGATGGTCGCTGCAACGAACTGATGCGCCGGAGATCGAGGATCGCCGGCGCATCGGTGTGTCAATCAGAAGCGAGTGCTTTACTCGCCCGGGCCCAGACAGGCCACGGCCTGCTCGCCGGTGTACGTGGTGAGTCCCTCGATGTAGAGACCGAGTGGCCACAGCGGGTCGAGGCCGTCGACCTGCCATGACTCCAGAGTGGCTATGCCCTCGGGTGTCGTGTTGTCGGCCAACACCGGGACCAGCAGCACCGTGTTGGGCTGGGCGGCATCTTCCGCCGTCTCGACGGTCTCACCGTTGAGCAGCTTCAGAGCCAGACCAACACCGGCTCCACCCACTGCCGCCGTGTTCGTCACGGCTGCACCTTCGAGCCCGGGATAGCCCTCGGTGTCGAGGAGCTGGCCCACGAAAGCGCCGAGGTCGGCACCGACGATCGGCACGAAGTCGAGATTGGCCTGCTGGATCGCATCGACGACCTGGGAGTCCATTCCGGACGTCCAGATCCCATCGATGTCCTCGTACTGGCCACTGGCGATGAACTCGTTGATCAGCTGTGTGGTCGTGGCCGGATCCCAACCGGTGTGCACACCTTCGATGCCGGGCACGACCGTGATGTCCGGGTACTCATCCAGCGCCATCTCGAACCCGACCTGGCGATCGTTGTCGGCCGGGTGACCGGCGAGACCGCGCATGTAGTACACGGTCCCTTCGCCACCGAGTTGCTCGAACAGCCAGCTCGCACCCAGATAGGCGTACTGAACC
>JBAPYG010000360.1:0-2362 GCA_049284615.1 Acidimicrobiia bacterium | reverse complement strand
CCACAGGGTGCCTGCCGCCGTGAGGAGCAGGTAGATCCCGACCAGGATCGCGATCAGGATCATGATCGGACGGCGTCGGCTGGCTGGGTAATCGGATGGAACCCGGGTGAACATTCGAGCGGAGTCTAAGGGTGGTCCAAAAACAAGGGGGCGGCCGAATCGGCCGCCCCCCAATCGGGTCGATCAACCTTGGTCTATGGCTCAGCCGCTCAAAGAGTCCTCCGAGCAATGCCCCGGACCGATGGTCCCCTCGTTGAAGGCTCCGAGAATCCCCGCCAAGTCGATGAACTGTTGACGCAGTTCCTTGTCGCTTGGTTTGCCCTTCAATGCCGCGATCTGTGCGGGGTTATAGGTCTCGAAAAGACCGGTGGCGGTGTCGAATGCGGTTTGAACATCACCGGGGACGGCTGCTCCATTGAGCATGTTCAACTCGGCTGCGATGTACTGGAACGACAGGTTGTAATAGACGTTGCCCTTGGGTGGCGTCCACAAGACCTCGAAGTAGGTCTGCCCGCTCAGGAAGAACGGGGAGCTCTCGGCCGAGGGAAGGATCATCTGCCAGGTGTCATCGGTGGGCGCACCGCCCCTGAAGGAGTCGTTGTGCGTCTTCCAGTAGCCAGGCGTCAGTGTGCACCCCTGTGCGCACTCGACAGTGGCGTCCACCGTCGCATCGTCTTCTCCAGGCGTTTCCGTGTCGTTGGTCACGAATGAGGCGACGTTGTCATGCGTGTTCTCACCACACTCCAGGACGACATCGGCACTCGGGTCGGAGCCGAACATCTGGGAATACGTGAACTCGTATTCACCCGACGAATCGAGGTCCGTGGCACAGACAGTGCCCAGGACACCGACATCGGTGTCCTCGACATCGATGCATTCGTCGATCTCGTCGATCGTGGCGTTGGTGAAATCGACATCGGCATTGCCGCTGAAGTCGGTGGTCCCCGATGGCGTGGCTGCTCCTTCTTCGTCGTACTCGTTGTTCTGGAGTGTGGCCGTCGCCGTGTTCGTTCTCGCGGATGCATCGGGCAGATCCGCCGAGTAGGTGCAAACCAACTCGTCCTCGGCCGGAACGGTCGTGGACGGGCACTCCACCGTCGCCGCGATGTCCGGACTGACCAGGTCAGACACCTCCGTCAGTTCGGCATCGATCGGTGCCGGGTTGGTGATGGTGATCTCACCGGCCACTCCGAAACCGTCGTCCTGCGAGGTCGCAGAGACGGTGACCGTGTAGTTGACCTGGAACAACTGTCCCTCCGCCAATATGAGCTCGGTCTCATCGGCGTCTTTCTCGATGTCCCATGTCCATGTGCGGGTAAACGCCGTGTCGGCGTCCTTGCTCACCTCGAGCGAGTAACAATTGACCGTGACCGCTGCGTCATCCGATTGGCCGGTCTCCTCGATGGTTGCGGTGTTCGGGTTCTCGCCCTCATCGTCGTCGCAGGCGAACTCTCGGGTGTAGGTGACGGAGTCGGTGTCACCGAACTCCCCCAGATCCCCTTCATAAGTGTCGGTCACGTTGATCTCGTCGTTGACGACCGTCGTCGGGTTGGTCAGGTCGAACTGGATCAACTCGGAGGCCAGGGCATGCAGGGTCATCTCGGATGGGTTCCCCGAATGCGGGTTGATCACCCGGTAGGAGAAGTCGACCGAGTTGAGTCTCTCGTCGGAGTTGGGGAGGTCTGCACTGTATGTGCAGATCAGCGATCCCCCGGCAGCGACGTCGGCGGCCGCCGTGTTGATCACGACCGGGCAGGTCACCACGGCGGCCCCCAGACCGGCGATACCGTCAGAGACTGCGGTGACCCGGACAGTGTCGGAGGTCTGATTCAAGAAGACCAACGTGCCGGTCACGAAGAAATCGCTGTCGACCGGGTCGCCCTTCGTCACATCCACCGTGTACTCAGACGTGCCGGTGTCTCCGGTGAACAGGTCCCAAGTGGCTGGTGAGACGGATTTCTCTATGGTCCAAGGGAACGTCCTGGTGAATCCGGTGTCTGCCGTCTTGCTGGCGACGACCTCACCGGCCTGCTTGCGCACCGACCACTCCTCGAACCCATCGTTCGAGGGGTCGACTTCGCCAAACTCCGAATACAGGGTGACGTGGCAGTTGTCACCACCGCATCCACCCGTCTTGGCGTCGAACAGGGCTGTGGGGATGTAGAGGAACATGTCGCCCTTGCCCGACCCAGGTGCCAACCCGTAATCGAGTTCGATGTAGTGGTCAGACTCCATCTCCCAGACGAGCTGGGCGCCGGTGATCCCGAAGTCGGCCGCATCGACCATTGCGCCGGTGAAGTTCGCGGTTCCATGCACGAAGATGCGGATCCGGTCGAGAGACACCAGTGAATCGGTCGAAGTC
>JBAPYG010000359.1:0-2489 GCA_049284615.1 Acidimicrobiia bacterium | reverse complement strand
GCCCATGTGACCGGCTTTTCCACGGGCACGATCGAGTCCTGGCGGGAGCAGGCCGATCTGACACGCGTCGAGGGGATCGGGGGAACCTATCTGGGTCTTCTCCACCGTGTCGGTGTGTGGACATTGGAGCAGCTGAGCAAGTGCGATCCGGGTGCTCTCACCGACGAGCTCAACTCGGTGGATCTGCCCGACGCCCCCGATCAGATGCCGTCCATCTACCAGGTCAAGCAGTGGGTGACCAGAGCCGGGAAGCTCCTCGGCACCAGCTGAGACCCTCGTCGTGTCTCGAAATGGCCCCGACCGGTTGAAGGTTGGGGCCATCTCGCGTGCAGCGACCGACTTCCGACACCGGGGTGAGGGCCGTTATCCTGTGACTCTTCCCCGCGCTCGTAGCTCAATTGGATAGAGCGTCTGACTACGGATCAGGAGGTTGAGGGTTCAAGTCCTTCCGAGCGCGCTGGCGAAATCCCTGGTCGGCTGGGGGTTTCGACGTTCCTACGGCCTCGTCGCGTTGTGTTCGCCACGTGGGCGTGGGAGCCATCCCCGGCCTTGAGTACTCGACTTGAGGGGTCTGCGATACTGAGTGACCGAGAGATGGGCTGGCTATCCCGTCGTTCGGGACTGGTCGTGATCTCCGCATGGCGACTGGGTTCGAATCGACACCCTCCACGACCTCACGCCGAATTGTTGCGGCATCGGTTCCACAAAGGGGGCGCTCCTCGGACTCGCCGAGCCTGCCATCAGCCAGCCAGCTGGCCGCGCGACCGCACGGCGAAAACACGCCACTCGCCGGGGACGCCCTTGAGGGTCTGGTCTCCGCGGTCGTCGAACACTATTCCCGACCCCGCCACCAGATCTTTGACCGTGCCCGAGACCAGCACCTCGCCGGCGCCGGCGAGTGTGGTGATGCGAGCTCCGATGTGCACGGCGATGCCGAGAACATCGTCCCCGACTAGCTCGACCTCGCCGGTATGAAGGCCAACCCTCACGTCGATTCCGACCTGACCGGCACTCTCGGCGATGGCGACGGCACAGCGGATCGCTCGAGCCGGTCCGTCGAACGTGGCCAAGAAGCCGTCACCGGTGGTCTTCACCTCGTGTCCGCGGGCTTGCTCCAACTCTCCTCTCACCAGCGTGTTGTGTCGGCTGAGCAGGTCCTGCCACCGCCGATCCCCCAAAGCTGCCGCCCGCCGGGTCGAGTCGACGATATCGGTGAACATGACGGTGGCGAGGACCCGATCAACGGGAGGGGGCGGCCGGACACCAGTGAGGAACTCCTCAATCTCGGCGAGGATGGCGTCCGAGTCCCCCGAGAACCAGAAGTGATCCTCGCCGGGCAGCTCGACGTAACGGGCGCCGGGAATGTGGTCGGCCAGGTAGCGCCCATGCTCGACCGGGATGGCCTGGTCGCCTGTCCGGTGCACGACCAGGGTAGGGACCCGGATGGCCGGCAGCACCTCCCGGACATCGATGTCGGCTGTGATCCGGTACCAGGCGAGGGCGGCACCCGGAGTGCCGCCGGTGCGTTGGGCTCGCACGTACCAGTCCCGGAACGCTGGATCGTCGGCCTGACCGGGCGCGAGCGCCCGTATCCCCATGGGCGCCCGACCCCACAGACTGAGATATCCCTCCTCGACCAAGGCATCGACTTCCGCAGTCAACCCCCATGGGTAGTCATGGGTCCACATCCGGCGGGCATATGTGGTAATCAGGATCAGTGCCGAGGTCCGCTCGGGATAGGTGGCGGCGAACAGGGTGCACATCGGTCCCCCTTCGGCACCACCCACCACCGCTGCCTGGTCCGATCCGGCGTCGTCCATGACCCCTCGGATGTCGTCCATGAGGTCGTCGAAGGTCTGAGTTCCGATCAGTCGGTCAGAGAGTCCGGTGCCCCGTCGGTCGAGGACCATCACCCGGGCGAAGGAGGAGAGCCGTTCGAAGAACCGAGCGTAGGGAGGCCAGGTCCAGTTCTGTTCCAGATTCGACATGTAGCCGGGAGCGATCACCAGGTCGAGAGGACCCTCACCGAACACCTCGTAGGCGACGTATTGGGCACCAACTCTGGCGTAGCGAAACTCCCGGGCCACCTCAACAGTCTTGCAGTTCGCGCGGGCGGCGACTCAACCCGTTCCCGGGAGCTCTCGGGGGAGGCGTCCCGCTCGGAGTGTGGGAAGGTTGCCGGCGGAGCGGAAAGGTAGGGGCCAATCCCTTCTTCGACTCTTGTCGCCACGAATGATCTGTACCCCATTTGCACTGGCGGTAGGTTTCGACGGGCATGCGTTAGAGCCGGGAGCGGGCACGGCTACTGGCCGTGATGGGCGAGACGCTGAATAACGCGGCCGCGACGTCGTCGATGCCGCGGGTTGGCAGCTTCTGCGGGAGCCAAGTTGGGAGCCATTCTCTGCGCACGACGGTGGACTCCCATGGACGCTGGAGACCCGAAAGCCTGCCGTTCTGGACTGCAAGGACCCCTGTGGACATCCATGGAC
>JBAPYG010000358.1:0-5614 GCA_049284615.1 Acidimicrobiia bacterium | reverse complement strand
CCCCTCATCGTGCTTCCTCGCCTTCGTATGTATGGCGGCCCCCATCCGCATACAAGCCTGTGATCCTCTCCCTGTCGTTCGAACCTAGCGACGCTTCGAACAGCTTGATAACCAGCTCTGATCTCATCCCCTACCTATCCCCCCTCGAGCTCATGGGTGCGACTCTGGGTCCTCGACGCCAGGACCTCGTCGATCTGCTTCTCCTCCCGAACCGGGTAGAGGCTCGCTGGTCGCGACAGTTGCACAACGAGGCCGTGGGCTGCAACCGCCAGACCGCAGCCGATCAGCGATCGCTGAGCCGAGACTTCGTGCTGGAGAGCACTGTGAGGCCGGTCAGCGCTGCTACGTCTGACGGACTTCTGGCCCGACGGTGATGACTGGCTCATCGACCAAGTCTCGATGGACGAGAACGGTCAGCCGACTCCTTTCGGTCAGAAACGACTGATGGCCGAGCCGAGCCGATCTGATCTTGCCGCTCCAACGGCGGACAGTTGGCTCTTGGTTAGACGCATCGGACCCTCCTGTAACAAGCAGGTGCGAAGCGGACATGTAGTGACACAGCCATCAAAGGGAGAGATCTGGTGAAACACGTAGCCCGCTTGCTCACACTGGCCCTCATAGTCGTCTCCTGCGGCGACGGGACGTCGAACGAGGAGACCGCTGCCCCTGCCACGAGTCTTGCCGAGGATGCTCCACTCCGCGAAGACATCGCCGCGTACTGCGCGATCGAACATGTTGTCTCCCCAATCGATCCCGACGACCCCAAATCGTACGAAGCTGGTATTGCCACCGAGCTCGCCGTTTTGCAGCGCCATGTCGAATTGGCTCCACCGGAGATAGAAGACGAGATCACGGAGTTGTATATGGCGATGGAGACCTTCGCCTCCGACCTCGAAGCGGCAGGCTGGGACGAAACGGATCTCCCTGCGGGGTCCGGAACATTGCCAGAGGAAGCCGAACTGGCGGTGATCGAATTCAACGTCGAGCATTGCGGCGAACTCGATCCTCGCTGCATTCCGGGATCGGGAGCCGGATTCTGCACTGACGAGCAACTCGCAGAATTCGATGAAGATCAGCCCTAGTCCCTACCCGACCTCCGTGTTATCCCCCCGTCGCCCCGATGCTCCTGCTACAAGAGTCAACCTCATGGAGAGCGACGCCGTCGGGGAGGCTTTCGTCCATAGTTCGCTCTTCGGCGACGCCACCGTTCGTTTCGAACTGACACCGAGGGGTCCCCCAACTTGCTTCTCGTTTGACGTTGCTTCGCCCTTGGGGGGTTGGCATCCCCTTCCTCTGAAGACCCCCAGGGGGTCTTCAGTCGTTCGGGACCCGGACCGGGTTTGCTCGTCTTGAGGTCTATTCGTGGGTGCTCAAGCAGGGGCTTCGAGAATCGTTTTGAGCTTCCTCACGTCGGCCAGATTCTGACGTCGGCCCATCAGGCCGAAGATCGGACCTACGAGCCGGTAGAAGCCGGTTGGTGTGACATGCGCTTCGAGGGTGAACCTCGTGTTGTCGCCGTCGCGTTCGCAGATGTATCCGCCCATTCCCTTGATCGGGCCCGAGTCGAGTGTCCACCGGGCATGGGACCCTGGCTCAAACTCCGTGACGGTCCACCCAGCAGTCATCTCCCGACCATTGGTCGCGACCCGATCGAACCCGGTCGTCCCTACGCCCAAAGGCAGATCGGACGTGAAGCCGGCTTCGACTACCCCGGTCCGCCACTCGGCGTCGTGAGACACCTCCATCACGTAGTCGAAGACCTCAGTGGTTGGTCGATCAATGACGATCGTGGCTGAAAGGTCCACGTGTGCACTCCTTTGTCAGATCCCTTACGGCGCAGCAGCGTGGCGC
Organism: Acidimicrobiia bacterium; assembly: GCA_049284615.1. GTDB lineage: Bacteria > Actinomycetota > Acidimicrobiia > Spongiisociales > ZC4RG35 > JANQRA01. The sequence goes on along the minus strand of JBAPYG010000358.1, from coordinate 3,763 downwards.
TGCACCTCCTCAGCCTGCCACGGTCCCACCGACCACGGCTAGAGCCGAAATGCCCGCCCGCTTCGGCATCCATCGTTTGTGATCAGTCCCAGTGGCCACTCCAGAGGGTTTCCTCCGTGGGTGTTGCTACACCCCCCACTCCGCACCAAGGATGGGCCCATGAGCAGCCGTACCAAGACCATCAGCAGAGCGGTCGGGGTCCTCTACCTCCTGGGAACCATCTTCGGCGTCCTTGGCTTGGTTGCCACAAACGACGTCGCGAATAGCAGCGATACATTCGCGGCTGCAGCCTCCAACCAGAGCCCACTCGCCATCGGGGCACTACTCGTCCTGGCCATGGGATCAGTGCTGGCAATGATCCCGGTTGTGGCCTATCCGGTACTTGAAGGGTGGAGCTGACGGGATTTGAACCCGTGACCCCCTCGTTGCGAAAGATGCGGTCAAAACGCGGTGACCAGGGGAAACGGCACCCGTTTGCGCCGTTGTGGGGCGGCTGCGGGGCAAGCGACGTGAGACAAAGTGAGACTTCGTGAGGCTCAGCGAGACACCGCCTCGCATGCAAGCGGCGACCCCAGTTCGCGTCGCCCAGGCTATGACCGTCCTGGCGCGGCTGTCATGGCTCGATTCGTATGGAGTCGAGGATGGCTCGGAGTTCGTCGAGGTCGTCCTCGGGGGAGCCGGCGGATCGTTCTGCCGCGATCATAAGCCGCGTTCCTTCGACGTCGAGGATCCAGAACTCCTCGGTGTAGCCAGGTCCCGTGTAGCCGTAGAAGGCGTCCCCGTCTGAGGTATCCCAAGGTGCCACCCAGCTCATGAGTTGCCCCGAGATGCATTCGGGGAAGCGGAGGCCATCCCCGGACGGTTCGACCGGAAGGTCCGGCACGGTCAGTTCCAGGTGCTTCCCGTCGTGTCCGTAGACAGAGACATCCCCGGGCGGTGACGTCACCTCAAATGGGGCCAGGTCGGCCAGCGCGGAAGCGAGGTCGTCCACGCTCGGGCCAATGGGTGGGTCTGCGCGGGAATGGTCTGTGCATCCGTCGCTCACCAGGTTGTCCACAGTGGTGATGCTCATGCCGACATGGCGCTCATCCTCCCCGAATTTGACCGCGCCCGCCCACATCGACCAACCGTCCGGCTCGATGTCGTAAACCACACGGAGCGGGGTGGAACGATCGAGGTCGGGATCCATGAAGTAGGTGCCCGGCTCCACCGGCTCGAGCACGGGCAGAGCCCACATGTCCTGGATCTCTTCACTCTGATCGACGACAGTCGTTGGAGACGCTGTCGTCGCGGAGACTGCTCCGGGTCCGCAGGCAGCCAAAGTCAGCATTCCTAGCAGCGCTGCTTTCCAGTTGTTCATCTGAGCTCCGACACCATCAATCCGTATGGAACTCAATGGAGTCCAAGACAGGCTGCGCCGCCCCTTCGACGGCGTCGAACCTCGTTTCAGGAGCAATGATTGCGATGGCAAGGACCCGTCCCGACCCATCCGGGTGGTCGACCAGGTAAAGGCCCATGCGCTGCGGCTCCCCTTGCTCGACGTCGAGACCGGTCTCCGTTATCACCAGGGGTATCCCTTTGGTGTCGCAAACGCTGGCTCCGGCCGCGATCCCCACGTCCATACGAAGAGCGGGTGCACCTCCGACGCCCGTAAGCCTCGGCTCGGTGGCTTCGAAGTCGGAGTCGTCCATGATGGCCTGGGCCAATACCTCAGCGTTTGCGGGAACCGGGCCTTCCTGACAACCCGTCCCGATCGGGCGTGGGTCCGTCACCAAGCGCAACATGTCGTATGCGTCATTGGCTAGGAGAAGCGTGGTCACGTTCGGAGGTTCATTGAACAGCCATGCTTCAGCATCCCACGGTGGGGCCACGTCGAAAGTCACGTCGCCGTCGAAGACGTTGTGGATGACCTGCCCGTTCTCGCGTGTCTCCGACCCGGTGTCGAGGCCCCAGCCCTCATCCACGTCGCGCTCGACTGTGAAGGATTGTTGGACCACCGTCTCGCCGTCTTCGGCGAAAAGCCGAACGTCGAATCGCATCGGATCGTCGGGCCACTCCGGGCCCGAGACGAGGTCGAACTCGTATCTCTCGTAGGGCATCTCAGTGGTCGTGTCATAGAGGAGGGGTGCAGTGCCGTCGCCCCCACTGAGATACTGCTCGGCCCCCTCCCCGTCGATCCGTGCCTGGAGGAAAGCCTCCACGATCGTGGTGGCCTCGGCATCGATAGGGGGCATGACCTGTTGGATCGGCTCAATCGTCTCCCATTGGGTCACCACCCAGATCCCGGACGAGTCCTGTCGGACTGGTTGGGTCACCCGAACCTCCACCGTCTCGTATTTGAAATCGTCGATCGTCGGTGCGCACCCGCCGCCTCTGGGATCGTCCGGGTAGAACGAGTTGATCTTCCCGGGTGCACAGCGGACGTAAACGAGAATGACCGTCCGGTCACCGAAACCCGGCCCGGGATGCATGACGAACCTCTCCCAACCAAGCTCTTCGCGGAGAAAGCGGGCGAAGATCTCGGGATTGTCGGAATAGTCCCCGCTCATCAGGTTCTCTTCGAGCGCAGGCTCGAGTTGCCAGGTGTACGTTGGGTCTCCGGCATCGGCGAGCTGCTGAGCCTCCCGCACCTCATCGATGCTCGACTGTGGCCATAGGATCGGCAAGGTCATCCCCGGGTCCGGCTCGTTGGCGACCGGCCCGGGGATGAGCCCGACCCCTCCGATCACGATGAGGACCAGGAGAGCCGCGACCATGGCCACCGCCAGCCCTTGTCGCGGGCGCTGCGCACGGCGGGCGGTCGGCCTCGTTTCCACCGTCACGACTGGCTGATCGGTCTGCCCGAGCGGGTCCACCGCCGGTGCTTCGCTGTCGAAGTTGCGCCTGTAGGAGCGAAGCTGGGATTCGAGGTCGACGCTCATTAAGACACCCCTAGCTCGCGCCGTAGGCGAGTCATTCCCCGCTCGGCATGGTTCTGGATCGTCGTCTTGGACGTGCCGAGGAGTGTCGCCACCTCGGCGTGGGTCCATTCGAAGCAATGGAGGAGGAGCACGACCGTCCTTTGATTCGGGGAAAGGGCAGCCAAGGCCTTAGGAAGTCCCGGCTCCACCCAAGGGATGGCGTCGTCCGGCGTCGACCAGAGGACCACCCGCCGATGGCGAAACGAGCCGCGCGCCTTGTTGCGGCCCACGCCGAACAGGTACCCGACCGGATTGTCATAGCTGCGGATGCGACTCCAATGCTCCCAGCCAACGGCCATCGCCTCGGCTGTGGCCTCCCGTCCGGTTTCGACGCCGAACCGGGAGCACAGCGCCTGACGCAGACGAGGCTCGGCCGTCCGAGCGAACTCGCTGAAGTCGTCGACCACCTTGGTCTGCAGGATCACATCCGCTCCATCTGTGGGTTAGTCGCGACCGAGGCTCGTTCGTACCACAGCGGTAGAAAGAAACTACGCCTCGGTTCGGACGGAGGACCATGATCGACATGCAAACGCCGTTGCCGCACGTGTGGGTCGATCCTGCCTTCGTCACGAGGTCACCCGCGGAATCTCCCGATAACAGATTCCGACGCCACATCAAGGCGAACGAAGTGAGGAGCCCCTCTCAGGAATGAGGAGATGATTCAGGGCGGAGTCTTGTGGGCCGTCTGTGGAGCGCGATACCTCAAAGCGCCGATTCTGAAGCCCCGGAGGGCCCCTTCGTATCTACCTCATCGCGGTGGGTCTAATGCCGTTGTTGGCCCTCGGCTTGGCAGTTGCGAGCCT
>JBAPYG010000357.1:0-1571 GCA_049284615.1 Acidimicrobiia bacterium | reverse complement strand
AAGGGAAGCAAACATGTCCACGCCCTTGTGGCGGCGGCCACCCGACCGGGGGAACCCCCATGAGTCGATGAACGACGTCTTGCCACGCGGCAGGGGGCAAATGAAGGTGCCGACCTGGGCCGAGCCACGTGCGGCCTGGGCAGCCCGGGCCTTGGCTTCGGCCTGTTCCTTGTCGTACTGGATGGTGAGGTCCTTGCAGCGCCCACTCAGCTTCTCGTAGGCAGCCTGCTCGGCCTGCATCGCCTCGTCCTGACGGTTGAGGATCTCGAGTGAGTCTGCCTCGGCGACTTTGAGCTCACCGTGGATCTCGTCGAGGTCACCCTGGAGCCTGTTGAGCTCGCCCTTGGCAGCAATGATGTCGTTGATCGACTCCTGGCCACCGAGAGTCGCCGAGTTCAGGAACTCGGAGGTGGTCATGACCTCGTCGACCGATGAGGCAGAGAAGATGATCCCGGGATTGTTGAAGCCACCCATCATGTACATCTGGACGGCCTGCTCCTCGAGACGGGCCTGAACGCTCTCCAGATCGCCGGCATGGGCATCGACCGAGGTCTGGATGCGATCCTGTTTCCGCTCCATGAACTCCACCTCGTTGAGGGCGTCCTCATAGGCGTAGGCCGCCTCCTCGAAGGCCGCCTGCGCCGAGCGGTAGTCGGCGAGTTGCTGACGCGAGTCCTCACAGGCCGCCTCCACCTGTGACTTGGTCACGGCACCGGATGGCATCGGGAAGAGGGAACCAACCAGGGCAGCGACAGCTACTACGAGAAAGACGCGCCAATGCGTCTTCTGGATTGCCATGGATCGGAAATGGTAACGGCGATCACTTCCTTGCAGTAGTCACGTGCCCCGTTCGTCTGAATCCGCTCCGGGGGCATTGGCCCTGTAGACCCTGACTGCGACAGTCTCGGTCGTCACCAGGCCATCGCCGATCATCCCGTCGAGGACTTCGAGGGCAGCCTCGATCTTCTCGGTCGTGTCGACACACTCGATCACGATGGGCAGGTCGGCCGAGAGCCGAAGGATGTGGGCGGTATGGAGGCGGCTCGACTTCCCAAAACCCTCGATCCCACGCAGGACCGTGACCCCGGCGAGCTCGTGTCGTCTCAACATCTCGACGATCGCCTGATAGAGGGGCCTGCCCTCATGGGTGTCGGACTCACCGATGAAGATCCGCAGCAACCGGGCATCCTGGTTCTCCATCACACCTCCTGGTAACCGAGGATAAAGCCGAGGACGGCGATGCCGACGCCTCCGAGGAGTGTCAGCGACAGGTTCAGCCATGCTCCCCTCGATCGCGCCCCGAGCAGGACGGTCTCGACCATCCAGCTGGAGAATGTGGTGAAACCGCCCAGAAACCCGATGAGAGCGATCGTGGCGAGCGTCTCCGCAGGGTCCGCTCCCACGACGATCCCCAACACGAATGATCCGGTCAGGTTGACGAGCATGGTGCCCACCGGGAAGTCCCGCTGGAACCTCTCCTGGGCCCAACCCGAGAGCAGATACCGCAAGATCGCTCCGAGGGACCCGGCCAGCCCCGCCGCCACCAGGGTCAATTGCCCACCCTGCAAACC
>JBAPYG010000356.1:0-3167 GCA_049284615.1 Acidimicrobiia bacterium | reverse complement strand
GTGTAGTGTCGCTGAACAGCCCGGCATGAGTCCCGTGAGGAGGATGAGGATGAAACGACACCGGATCTGGCAGTACCTGGCGATCGTCACGGTCCTGAGCCTGCTCGTCGCAGCCTGTGGCGGCGATGACAGCACCGACACGACGACAGACGGCGCCACCGAAACGACCGGCGCCACGGACACGACCGAGGCGCCCACCGAGACCACGGAGGCGATGACCGACACCACCGAGGGGAGCGGAGAGCCCAGTGGTGAGCCCATCCGGGTGGGCAGCACGCTGTCACTCACCGGCTTCCTCGCCCCGACGGCGGCCATTCACGAGGCGGTGGGTGAGGTCTTCGTCGATCGGATCAATGCCCAGGGCGGTCTGCTCGGCCGACCCGTGGAGTGGGTCCTCCTGGACGACGAGTCGGCGCCGGACATTTCGGCGGCCGGGTACGAGCGGCTCATCACCGAGGACGAGGTCGACCTCGTCATCGGGCCGTATGGCACGGGGAACATCACGGCCGCGATGGCGGTGGCCGAGCGATACGGGTACGTGTTCCCGCATCACACGGCCAGCCTGACGTACGCGTACACGTATGCATGCCAGTTCAGCTCGTGGTCGACGGGTCTGCACCCCAACATCACCAACCCGAACCTGGTCTATGACGCGATCGAGAGCAGCGGTAACACCCCGGCGACCATCGGCTTCGTGATCAACGAGTTCCCCGGGACGATGTTCATCGCCTATGGCCAGGATGGCACCGATGAGGGTGGTGCCGTGGCCGAGGCCGAGAATCGGGGGTATGAGGTCGTTCTCGACATCACGTTCCCGACTGCGATCACCGACTGGGCCCCGGTGGCGGCCCAGGTGGCTGATGCCGATCCCGACTTCCTCTACATAGGTGGGCTCGGTGTGAACGCGGCCGACCTGATCACCGCCATGAACGCCATCGACTACAGCCCGCCGGGGATGTTCACCCAATGGGACGCCCCGGGCCCGCTTCTCGGCACCGAAGGATCCGACGGGATCATGTCGGTGACGATCTTCGAGGAGCACCCGCCGTTCACCGATGACCCCGAAGCGGTCGAGGTGGCTGCGGACATCGATGCGGCTCTCGCCGACGCCGGCATCCCCTACACCAAGGTGGAGACCCAGGCGGCGGCCTCGTGGACTGCTTGGGAGTACCTGCAGCAGGCCGCCGAGGGAGCAGGGAGCCTCGACCAGCAGGCGATGTGCGACTACCTGATCGAGAACGGGGCCGACACCCTGTTCCACGGTGAGATCGAGTTCTACCCCGAAGAGCAGAACTACTACGTGGACCTCTCCAAGGTGAAGCAGATCCAGGACGGGGATTGGTTCGTGGTGTACCCGGCCGAGTTCGCGGCCCCCGACCGCTCCGTGATCTATCCCACCGAGTAGACACACCCCTATCGGGGGTCGGCCGTCTCGAGATGGCCGACCCCCGTTAGGCTCGGAAGCCCCCCGAAACGAGGAATAGCCAGAGAGTGGACCTACTCGCCCAGGGAATCGTCACGGGTGTGCTCATCGGCGGTCTGTACGCCCTGATGTCGCTGGGCATCTCCCTCTCGTGGGGCGCTCTCAAGATCATCAATCTGGCCCACTTCTCGTTCATCCTCCTAAGTGCGTATGTGGTCTATCAGCTGACCATCAGCTTTGGGCTCGATCCCCTGCTGATGGTGGCCGTTGTGGTTCCGGTGTTCTTCGTCATCGGCGTGCTCATGCAGATGTTCTTCCACTGGGCCAAGGTCGACGAGTTCAAGTCTCTCATCGTGACCTTCGGGATCTTCATCATCCTCCAGAGTGCGACCCAGACCGTCTGGAGCGCCGACTTCCGACGGATCGGCTCTGAGTTGAACCGATACGAGGGCGGCTCCATCTTCGTAGGCGACATCGCCCTGCCCATCCCCTCACTCCTCGCATTCATCGCCGCCCTCGCGATTGCGGTCGTCATGTCGCTGGTGTTGAGCCGCACCTACTTCGGCAAGGCGGTGCGGGCGGTGGCCCAGGACGCCGAGATGGCTCGCGCCTTCGGTGTCGACCCCAACCGGGTCGCGGTCACGCTCTCCGGGCTCTCCGGGGCGTTCTCCGCCCTCGCCGGCGTCTTCATCGCCCTGGGACAGGCGATCTACCCCGGGCTGGCGGTCAGTTGGTTCGGCGTGGTGTTCTCCGTGGTCATCCTCGGAGGTCTGGGCAACACCGTGGGCGCGCTGACCGCAGGTGTGATCGTCGGCGTCGCGGCCGGTGCCGCCGCCGTTATCTGGGGGCCATTGGCTGCGCCCCTGGTGACCTTCATAATCCTCATCGCCGCCTTGCTCTTCCGGCCCCAAGGGCTGCTGACGTCGCGGAGCGTGGCGTGAGGTCGAGGCTGAAGGTCATCGTCGGCTTCCTGGTCGTCGCGGGTGTGCTGTTCTTCGTGCCCGGGATCCAGGAGACCCTCGACCTGCCTCGCTTCTACGTGATCTTTCTCTTCACGATGTTCTTCTGGATCGCCCAGGCCTCGAGTTGGAACGTGCTCACTGGCTTCTCCGGGTACTTCAGCTTCGGTCAGGGAGCGTGGTACGGGATCGGCGTGTACACGGTCGCCGTGCTCACGGGGAAACACGGGTGGTCATTCGTGACCGCGGTCCCCGTGGCCGGCCTGTTGGCCCTGATCGCCGGGTTGCTCCTCGGGCTCGTCGTGTTTCGCATGCGGCGGCTCAGCGGCGAGATCTTCGCCCTGACCACCCTGGCGATCGCATTCGTCCTCGCCTCGCTGGCCCGGATCACCACGGCGATCGACGGTGGGACCGGCGTCTTCATGACCGGGACTCCCATTCCCGAGTGGCTGGGCGACTTCACGACGGCCATGTACCGGATGACGCTGGCCGTCATGTTGCTGGCCGTCTTCGCCGCCTATCTGGTGAACGACTCACGTCTGGGGTGGGGCCTCTTCTCGATCCGTGACGACGAGCCCGTCGCCGGCGGGCTCGGGGTCCCCGTGTTCCGCTACAAGATGACCGCTCTCGGGATCAACGCCTTCTTCGCCGGGCTGATGGGCGGCGTGTGGTCGCTGCAACTCGGGTTCGTCACCGTCGACGACGTCTTCAACATCCGCGTGCCGCTGTTCGTGATCCTGATGAGCGTGCTCGGCGGCCTCACCCATTGGATGGGCCCGGTGGTG
>JBAPYG010000355.1:0-4002 GCA_049284615.1 Acidimicrobiia bacterium | reverse complement strand
ACCCGAGCCCGGAGCGCATGCGTGAGTTGGCCATCGCACTCATGCCACGCGTGACCGAGACAGAATTCGGCAATCTCAACTATCAGGCCGAGGTGAAGGCACGGCTGAGTGGATCGACCTTCTTCGTGTCCGACCGCGAGATCCATCAGAACCGCATCTCCCGCGCCGAGGCCGACGAGTGGGCAGCACGTCAGGATGCCTACATCGCGGACCGGGCGAGGTTGCTCGTCGAGGGGTTCATAGGGCCTGACCCCGAGTTCCGCACCGGTTCGAGACTCTTCATCGAGGCCGACCAGGCGAACATCGCGGCGATGCAGACCCATCTCTACTTCCCGCCGGAGCAGGGTTGGTCCCCACAATTCACCGTCATCTACACGCCCGGGCTGGCGGCGCCGGGCAAGCCGGACGACCGTCTGATCATCGTGGACCTGGAGAATTGGGTGACTCGGGTGCTCGGATCCGACTATTTCGGCGAGTCCAAGATGGGTGGGCTGCGCATGTGGAATCGTCTGGTGTTCGATCATGGTGGCCTGGCTTGCCATGCCGGGCTGAAGACATTCCCGGCCGGTTCCACCCGGAGCGGGGAAGAGGAGTCGATGTTGATCATCGGTCTCTCCGGGACCGGGAAGACCACCACCACCTTTCGTCAGCAGGCCGGCTCCCTGCCGGTGCAGGACGACTTTGTCGCCTTGATGCCCGCCGGTGAGGTCCACACCACCGAAGCGGGGTGCTTCGCCAAGACCTTCGGTCTCGATCCCGATGACGAGCCCACCATCTACGGCGGAACGACCAGACCCGATGCTTGGTTGGAGAACGTGGCGGTGACCGAGCAGGGTGAAGTCGACTTCTTCGACACGAGCCACACGGCGAATGGTCGTAGCACGTTCCCTCTGGCGAACATCCGACATCGCGATCCCCACGATGTGCCCCCCGCGCGCTATTTGTTGATCCTGAACCGATCGGACCATGTCATCCCTGCCGTGGCCCGTCTCCAACGTGACCAGGTGGCGGCCTACTTCATGCTGGGGGAGACCAAGGGGACGTCCGCCGGTGGGGAAGCCGAGGCCGGAAAGAGCCTTCGGGTGCCGGGGACGAACCCTTTCTTCTTCGACGACGATGCGATGCAGGGAAATCGCCTCCTCGAGCTGCTCGACACCATGCCCGATCTCGAGGCTTACGTGCTGAACACCGGTCGGGTGGGTGGCGAGGGGGAGCTCTCCAGGAAGGTCACGATCGCCGATTCGTCGGCGATCGTCCAGGCCATCGTCGAGGGATCGATCGAGTGGCTGGTCGACGACGACTTCGGGTACGAAGTGGCAGCGTCGGTCCCGGGCGTCGGTGACGGAGACCTGCTGGTGCCGCGCCGTCTCTATGAGAGTCAGGGGCGTATCGACGAGTACCTGTCGATCGTGACCCGGCTGAAGAGCGAGCGGGTCGCGTACCTGTCCGCCTTCACCACCCTCGACCCCGCGGTTCTCGGTGGTCTCGGAGGCTAATCACCGTACGGCAGCACCGCCAGCAGGCACCCGGTCACGACCCGGAGGTCGGCCACCGGCCCCATGAACGTGTTGGACACGCCGCGGGTCGTCCCCGCCCCGAGCACTGCGTCGTCGAGGTTCCATTGCAGCCCACTCGTGAAGACGCCGGTGGCGGTGCCTCCCATCGGGATGAGGCTGATCGTCTTGCCCACGTCCCCGGAGACGATTCTCCGTCCGCGGACGACGTGAGCCCATCCCCGATTGGTCACCCAGTCGATCTCCGGGATGTCCGCCCACCTCTCCGAGCACAGCAGGCCGGCGACGGCCAGCTCGTGGTCGACGCGGCCCCCGGCCCCGCCCACCACGACGACGCGATCAGGCTGTTCCATGACCACCCTGCCCAGCGCCAGCTCGAGGTCGGTGGCGTCCTTGTCGACGGGGTACCGCTCGACGATCACGTGCCCCGGGATGATCTCGGTGGCGATGGAGTCCATGTCGCCGATCAGGACGTCTACGCGAAGCCCTGCCGCCACGGCCACGTCGTAGCCGGAGTCGGCAGCAACGACGAAGGCGGCTTCCGGCAGCTCATCGGCGAGGGTTTCCAAGGGAGGCTCGCCTCCGGCGAAGATCAGCACCGTATCCATTTGAATGACAAAATCGTCTTACGCGCGTTTGCGCGCGTAAGACCTAACCCTCAAGTTGAACTTCAAGTGTGCTCATCGCCTTTCTCAGCGCCGATTCGACCTCTTCCGGACGGTCGGCCCGCGCGTACACGAAGCCCAGGTAGCGCTCTCCGTCCGGAGGGGCGTAGACGCGATCTCCCGGGACCATGGTGAGATCGATGCCGGTGATCCCGGGGATCCGCCTCGTCTCCTCCTGGCCGCCGACGGCCCGCAGGGTCCCCGAAGCCGGCGTCGGGATCATCAGGACCCCGCTGCTCACCGGTTCGCGACGCAGATGTGTCCTGCCCAGCCCCAACGAGTTGCGCAGGATGAGAGACTCGAGTGTCGTGCCCATCAAACCGAAGTTGAGGCTGCGGGAGCAAAGACCACCGATGGAGCGCGCCGCGATCTCGATGATGCGCGCTCGGTCCCGCTCCACCTTCAACTCGATGTGAACCGGGCCTGTGGTGAGCCCTACGCCACGCACCGCCGCGGCGGCGACCCGTTCCGCCTCGATCAGGCTCCGGTCGGGCAGACGCGACGGCGTCACGAAGAGGGTCTCGGGGAAGTACGGCCCGAAAGAGGTGTCGGGCTTGTCGAACACCGCCAGCGTCGTGAGCTTGCCATCGGTGATCATCCCCTCGATGGCGATCTCGTCTCCCGTGAGGAAACCCTCGACGATGAGGGTGGCGTCATCGCCCACGATGTCCCGGACACGTCGCACGGTGGCGGGGATGTCGCTCGGCCGATCGACCCTGATCACCCCTTGGCTCGCCGAGCGGTCGACAGGCTTTACCACGAGCGGATAGCCCACGTCTTCGGCGACTGCGATTGCGTCGTCGTTCGGTCCCAGGGTGGCGAAGGCCGGCTGGTCGACCTCGGAGCGGGCGAGGAGCGCTCTCATGGCGGCCTTGTCTCTGGTGGCGGCGGCCGAGCCTGGTGTGTTGCCGAGAAGGCCGAGTCGAGAGGACGCCTCCGCCGCCACGAGGACTCCGGCATCGTCGGCCGCGATCACACCATCGATCGTGATGCGATCTCCCAGCTCCACGATCGCACCGGCGGCAGCGGCGACGTCGGCGCAGTCGATGTCGAGGTATCTGTCGCCCATGTCCATCGGTGGTGGTCGATCAGAAGCCACCACCAGGTCGACTCCCAACGATTCGGCGGCCGATAGGAAGTCGGTGGCGCGATAGGTGTTCGATGGCAGGATGACGACAACGGTGGGCATATGGGTTGAGAGGGGCTCCGACTACCATTGTGTCAGATGTCCGATTCCTCCGTCTTGACAATCGCTCCGGACGCCCTCGAGATGATTCGCCAGCTACGGGACAACGAGCCCGGCGACGGCGAATTCGCCCTGTCGATAGAGGTGACCGGTTTCCGAGGGCCCCAGTTCTCCTATGAGCTCGCCTTCGTCCCGCTCGCCGACAAGGCCGACAACTGGGTCGAGGAGCGACACGAGGACCTGGCGGTCATCTTCCCCAAGTCCGATACGGGCAAACTCGACGGTGCGGCACTCGAGCTCACTGAGCAGGGTCTGGCCATGAACAACCCGAACTCTCCTGCTCCTCCGACGATGTCGGCGCCGGCGGGTGATCTGTCGGGGCCGCTCGTCGATCGGGTGCAACAGGTGCTCAGCGAGCAGGTCAACCCGGCCATCGCGGCACACGGTGGCGGGGCGGAACTCGTTTCTGTCGATGGCACCATCGCTTACCTTCGCCTCTTCGGCGGATGTCAGGGTTGCGGTTTGGCCCAGGTCACGCTGAAACAGGGCATCGAGCGGATCATCCTGGAGTCGATTCCCGAGCTGACACAGGTCGTCGACGTGACCGACCACGCTTCCGGAGACGACCCCTACTACC
>JBAPYG010000354.1:0-5523 GCA_049284615.1 Acidimicrobiia bacterium | reverse complement strand
CGCAGAGGCCAGGCCGAGCCTCTGGCGCATGCCGGAGGAGAATCCCCCCACCGGCCGGTCGGCGGCGTCCGCCAACTCGACCAACAAGAGCAGCTCATCGACTCTGTCCATTGGAATCCCTCCGGTTCTGGCCAGCAGCTTCAGATGATTTCGGGCGGTCCGGGTCGGGTGATAGCCCGACACCTCCAACATCGCCCCTACGTGGTGGATCGGGTCGGTAATTGACCGGTATGCCATGCCCAGGACCTTTGCGGAGCCGCGGGTCGGGGCGGCCAGCCCGACCAACATCCGAAACGTGGTGGTCTTCCCGGCGCCGTTGGGACCCAGAAATCCGGCGATCGATCCGGGCTGGATGGAGAACGTCAGGTCGTCGACCGCGGTCGTGGAGCCGTACCTCTTGGTGAGATTGACCACCTCCACGGCCGGAGGATCTGCTGCTGGATGCGGCTGTGCGTGGGGTTTTCCAGAAACCAAATGCCGACTTTGGGAGGGTCCGACCTCCGGCTGATGGCTTCGCTCTTCAACTTTCTCCTGATCTGTCGGCTCGTGAATAGAACTCAGGACGGTTCGCTTCGTTGCGGGCCTCGTCTCGTCTGGGACAATCACGCCGCGACCCTCCGCAGCACCCGGGGGATGAATCGGAACGGAAAAGCTCGCGCGGTTATCTCATCGACGGTGCCAGTCGTGATCAGGCCGGGTTCAGGGCAGTAGAACAGCCATGATCCCGTGGAGCCGCTGTGACCCACCAGGCGAACCGGCCTGCGACCGGGCGCGTTGAGGCGCCCGATCTTGAAATGCTTCATCCCCAAGCCGTGGTGGATGTAGGGCCGGAGGACCCGGCTGCGCTGAAGCTCCACTTTGGTCTCGGTCAGGCTGGTTCTCAGAATGCCTCCCTTCTTGGGCCCCTTCGTGAGAACGCCGATTCGCCGGCGGCCGGACCCTGGCTTCGGGGCGTCTGTTCGGGTTTCATTAACCAGTCTCGACGTTCCGCCGCAATCGGACCAGGGTCAAAGGTCGGTTATGGCGATGACGATCGACCCAGGAGTCCCCCGGCGGCGTCAATGCCCCCAGTCCCGCGACCGAGCCGAGCCCTGAGTCCCGGAAGCGGAGCGCTACTCCGCGGGATTGGGAACGAGCAGGATGGTCGTATTGCCGGCTGTCCACACCCCGACTGAGGGCAACGCGAGACTCTGGCCGTCGTTCCGGAGTGGGTATTTCTTATCTGGAAGAGGACCCAGGCGGCCAGCCGAACAGGCCGAATAGACTAAGGCCTCAGTCTTGATGTTCCCAGAAGGCCTCCCCCGTTGTGGACGGGTCCTTTCATTAGAGAGGCAATCCGATCCCGACGGCCATACCCTCTACCTCCCTGAGATAGCACTTCGCCGCCGGCCTCCTGCGATACCGAGACATCAAGGCGCCCACGAGAGACCTCTGGTTTCCATTCAATCAGGCAGGGTCGCCGGTTGGAAGGGGGCGACTCCGTAGTACGTGACTGCAATGGCGCCCACTGCGGTGAGAAGGATGCCGATGACAATGGTCCCGCCGACAACAGGCAGCAGTCCGACAAGTCGGACGGAAACCATGACGAGAACTACTCCGAGGCCGGTCGCAAAACCGGGTTGGCGGATCGGCAAGCGGCCCCCTACGAAGTGACCCCAGACGATGATCCCGTAACCAACAGTGAGCAATCCGGCGAGTACGCCGATCGCGGCGATGGGGATGAGGACGAGAGTGAAGGCCATGAACACGAACAGGGCCACGGCCGTGAGAGCAAGCAGTAGCCCGACAGTGATGCTGACGACCGGATGGCGATTCAAGGCGGAGCTCACATTGTCGAGGACGTGTTCTCTTTTCCGGGTGAGTCGGGCGCCAACCCAGGCCAGCAGCAAAGTCAGAATCACGGTCGATACGAGGCCGGCAACCGGGCTCCCTTCCGCCGGGTTGATTTGAATGCTCGTACGCCGACCGATCTCAGCGCCAGCCGACACCTCCTGAGTGCCACCGATGTGACGCAGTTCGTCACCGACGGCGGCACCGGAGTGGACGGTGACGGTCCCTGCCAGCTGGAATACATCGCTTGCCACGTCCCCGGCGAGCACAAACTCCCCGCCGATGACGTACACCGGCCCGGGAATCTCCACGCCGTCCGGGACGGTGACTTCAGCGTCTCCGACGATGAGAGCTCCGCGATGGTCTTCGATCTGATGCTGCCCACTGAGAATGACCTCGACGGTGTCGACGTCGGAGTCGGTGGTGGCGAGCACGAGAGCCACGATCAGAAGAGGAATCAAAGTGAAATTCATGACACCCTCTCAACCGCCAGAGCTCGCATCCGCTTGACGTAGACCGAGACGGGATAGCCGACGGCGAACAGGAGAGCGAGGGCGTTGACATATCGGAGATGCTCAGCCAGAGAAATGCCGGCACTGGCCGAATAGAGAGCCAGTGATGTGGAGAGAAACGAGGCGAGCCAACCCGCGATCCCGACCCCCAGGGCGGTGTTGGTTCCGATGTTGGCGGGAGTAGAGAGGTCGGGCCACAGCGCGAAGTTGAGAGTCGTGTAGAAGCTGACCGCCAGCACGTAGAAGAGAGGGAGCAGCAGGGGTGGGTCGATCCCTGCCGGGGCCGTTTGGATATGGGAGGTGTAGAGGAGATGGGTGAAAGCGAACAGTCCGAAGATCCAGAGGAACAGCCACCGCCGACCGAAGGCGGTGTAGAGGACCCCAGCCATGGCGGCACCTACGACATGGCTGACGGCGATAAACAGCCGGGTGCCGATTTCCGGTGACTGCCAGGAGGTGGAGATGTACACGGGACTGTCAATGATCCGGAGAAAGCCGAGACTGTCGATGAAGAACACGGCGAACATCAACACGACCAATCCCCAGAACTCCCAACTCGCCGTAGCTATAGGAGTTGGCCGGCAGAATCGGCCGACTCCGAACCTTTGGTGCTGTTTGGCGAGTTGGTCGACGAATTCGAAGCGCCGGAACGCGAGGACTCCGAGTACGGCGGCGCCGGGGACCATGAACATGGTCATCACTGGGGCGAAGTCCTCGATACGCCAGTCCAGGGGGTAGATGGCAGCAGCAAAAAAAGCCAGACCAGCAACCACCCCGGCGACATACCCTCGGTGACGAAGCGGGATGAGGTCGCTCATCAGACTGAACGACATCGGGATTCCGGCTCCGATCACAACCGACCCGACCACCGCCCAGGTCACGAAACCGGCACTGCTGGTCACCTGAGGGGCGAACAGGGTGAGCACGGTCTGCGTCGCCACGACCACGAACAGCAACCGCAGTTTGACGCGGAGCCGTGAACCCCACCCTTTGCGGTCCATCACCCGACCGGTGATCACTGCCACAACGAAGGCCAGGAACGCGAATCCCGCCATCACAACGGAGACCTGACCACCGGTCATTCCAACCCGTCGAGTGCCGAGGTCGACCAGCCCGAGTTGGACGAAGGTCAGGTTGTAGTAATAGCCGGCGGAGAGCAGAAATATGTAGAGCAGATAGCCGGCGACGTTCACATACCGCGACCCGCTCCTCCCGAGCGTCTCGCCTACGGTCATATCCGATCCACCTGCCGGCTGAGTTGTTTCCCCAACAAAAATCGAACGTTCAGCGACCCTTCTACCCCGACGATGGTTAGAAAGATCAACGGAATTCCGAACTCATCTGTCACGTTTCCGGCTGCGCTGTCATCGTCATGCTGACTCCATGCCTTCAGAGCGCCGAGCGATGAAGAGCAGCCGGTAGACCAGGACGGCCACGACCAGCCCGAGCGCAGCGAAAGTACTGAAGGCAATCGTGTTCGCCACGGTCCCCGCCGGATCACCGGTGACCTGCATCACGATGGCCATCCCGGCAACCGAAGAAGCGAGGAGGGCAACCCAGCCCACCGCAGCGAATTTCGCCTTCTCAGCCCAGGCGGCATTGCGGAGCACACCCACACCAACAGCGACAAGCGCTGGCACCACCAGGGCCAGATCCATGAACTTGACCAGCCAGAAGACCACAGGGTCGGCCAGATAGTCGGGGCTGACAGGTTGATCCGCCCACGCATCAACCAGACCAGGCAGATGAAGCCCCGCCGCGAGGAATACCGCGATGACCAGGACGAACCATCCGAAAGAGCGGTTCAGGCGCTTCGATGTCTGAGGCAGCCGCGAAATGTCGATGGCCGTCCACGCCGCGATTGCAATGGCAGCAGCCAGAACGAACAATCCGAGGTATAGGGGAAAGAATCGTTCGCTGTTACCCTCATATCTGGAGATGTCGTTGCCCAGAGCCAGCTGGCTGTACATGTACAGGCCATAGACCGCCGGACCCAACGCCAACACCGGGCCGGCCGAATGCCCGCGCCACACCAGGAGCCCAGCGAGAATGCTCACCGGCGCCACCAGCAGCAGGCCAGCAACGTCACCACCAATGATCTGGTTGACCGCCCCCTCCGAGGCGTGATACTCGATGAGTTCGGTAACCAGCGGTCCCAACACTGCGACCATCGCGGCGCCGAACCCGAACAAGGCGAGTCCCACCGCGAACCACTTGGGCCTGACCTGAGCACGGTCAAGCCGCGCAGCAGCGGCGACCGGGCGGTTGTCGGTTCGTGTGCTCATCTCGATGCCTCCATCAATCATCACGCCACTCCGGCGCGTTCCAATACTTGAGTTGTCTTCCCATCGTGAGGGTTGGCGCCCAAGGAGAACAGAGACGAAGGTCCCACGTGCGTGATTCGGAAGTCCCACCCAGCTCCCGAGCACCAGCGTCAATTGGCTAAGCGACGAGCTTCTCCCCGGCCAGGGCTCTTGCGACACCAGCAACTGGCTGTGAGCCCAGGCGCGCCACAGAGCGGGTGGCCCCGCCTTACTCAGTGCCCATTTGGGGGGATCCTGTGTTGCCACCCTCCACGCTGGCGGAACCTCACCAAGCACCACCATGTCAGCGGCGAGATCGCCAGTCGGCTTTCGGGAGGCGTGGATTCCACCTGGGCAGGCGCAGCCGGCCTTCGGGTGACACTCGACCGTGCTTGCGTGGGACGTTCTGCTCTATGCAAGAACCAATTCCTCCCGTATGTGTGGGGGAACCGTCAGAGAGGACAGAGATTGAATCGTCTCACTCCCCTGCTGCCCGTCATCCCGTTCCTGGCCCTGGCGCTCTGGTTCAGCACACGCTCCCAATGGTTCTTTGGTGTCTTCCTCATCGGGCATGCTCTAGTTCATGTCATGTACTTCGTGCCTGAGCCGCCGTCAGATCAGACACCTCTCGAATGGCCATTTCACCTGGACCGATCATGGATTCTCTCCAATGTCGGTCTTTCAACCCGGACCCTCAAAGCAGTCGGGACCGTTCTCGCAGTTGTCTCTATTGCAGGGTTCGTTGTCACCGGAATCGGACTACTGCTCGATTCTGGATGGTGGACCACCGTCGGAGTTGCCTCCGCGGTTAGCTCATTCCTGCTCTTGGTCGCCTATCTACAACCGTTGATTGCTCTCGGTCTCATCATCGACGCGTT
>JBAPYG010000353.1:0-7435 GCA_049284615.1 Acidimicrobiia bacterium | reverse complement strand
TCCCATTCGCCGCGTCGTCGCCCGTCGCCGGTGACGAACAGGTAACCGGAGCGGTTGAAACCGAAGTCCGTCTCGACGGCGAGCTCCTCGAAGATGTCGATGGAGCGATTCATCAGGGCCACCATGGGCTCGTTCGGCCACCAGTTGCGATAGCACTCGGTCGACTTGTCGGAGGTGAGTGTCAAGGGCGGTCGCGGGTCGACCAGGGTCACATCGGTGATGCCGTGACGAATCGCCAGGTGATAACCGGCCGAGATGCCGGAGATACCGGCGCCAATGACGACGACGTCGGCGGTTCGGCTCAACGTCCGAGGTGGCTCTTCACCTTCGCGGCGACGGCCTCGGGCGTGAATCCGAACTCTTCGGCCAGCACTCCCGCCGGCGCCGATGCGCCAAAGTGGTCGATTCCCAGGCTCAGGCCGTCAGCCCCGACGATGCGCTCCCAGCCGAATGTCGAGGCCGCCTCGATAGACACGCGCGGGAGGGCTCCCAGGACCTCGTCGCGATACGAGGGATCCTGGGCTTCGAACAGCTCCCAGCAGGGGAGACTCACCACACGGGCAGAGACCCCGTCCGATTCGAGGAGGTCGGCTGCGCCCAGCGCCGTGGCCACTTCCGACCCTGTTGCGATCAGTGTCACGTCATCGCCGGGTCGGGCCAGGTAGCCCCCCTTCGCCACCTCGCCCCGGGGGAGGGTGGGCACACCTTGCCTGGTGAGAATGAGTGCGACGGGCCCATCGGCGCGGTTCAGGGCGATCTCCCAGGCCTGGAGGACTTCGTTGGCGTCGGCGGGGCGGATGACCCAGATGTTGGGCATCGCTCGCAGCGAGGCGAGGTGCTCGATGGGCTGATGTGTCGGCCCGTCCTCACCCAGGAATATCGAGTCGTGGGTCCACACCCAGATCGAGGGGATCTCCATCAGCGCCGAGAGCCGGACCGCAGGGCGCATGTAGTCGCTGAAGACGAAGAAGGTTGCGCCGTATGGCTTGAGGCCGCCGTGGACCGCCATGCCGTTGACCGCGGCGCCCATGGCGTGCTCGCGGACCCCGAACGGGATGTCACGTGCCTCAGGCGTCTCCGCCGAGAAGAGCTCCTCGGCGGCGATAACGGTCTTGGTCGACCCGGCGAGGTCGGCGGACCCCCCGATGAATCCGGGATACTTCCCCGCGATCTCCTCGAAGAGCTGTCCCGACGATGCCCTGGTGGCGAGTTTCTCGCCCTCCTCGAAGCCGGGGCCGTCGATGGTCACCTGGGCCGGCGAGTGGAAACCGTCCCAGTCGGTGGTGTCGGCCGCGGCGAAACGTTCCAGCCATGCCGCTCGGGCATCCCGGCCCCGGGTCATGGCTTCCTCGAAGAACCCGTAGACCCGATCGTCGACGTAGAACGCGGGATCGATCGGATAACCCATGGCCTCTTTGGTCAGCTTGACCTCATCGAGACCAAAGGGCTGACCGTGTGCATCGGCTGTGTCCTGGAGATGGGGAGCGCCATAGCCGATGTGGGTGTGGCAGATGATCAGGGACGGCCGGTCGGTCACCGCCAGTGAGGCTTCGATCGCTCCCGCGATCGCCTCTCGATCGTGACCGTCGATGTCCTCGGTGTGCCAACCGTGTCCGGCGAAGCGCTTTGGCACATCATCACGAAACGTGATGTCGGTGTCGCCGTCGATCGATATCTCGTTGTCGTCGTACAGATAGATCAGCCTCCCCAGGCCGAACGAGCCGGCGATCGAGGCCGCCTCGGCGCTCACACCCTCCATGAGGTCGCCATCGGACACGAAGCCAAACGTGCGGTGATCGACGAGGTCCGCACCGAGACGAGCGCGGAGATGGGTCTCGGCGATCGCCATCCCCACGCCCGTGGCGAAGCCCTGGCCCAGGGGCCCTGTGGTCATCTCGATCCCGAGACTGTGGTCGATCTCCGGGTGACCGGCGGTGTGGTGCCCCCACTGGCGGAAGTTCTCGATCTCCTCGAGGGGCAGCGGAAACCCCGACAGGTGCAGGAGTGAGTAGAGGAGCATCGATCCGTGCCCGTTGGACAGGACGAATCGATCTCGATCGGGCCACTCGGGGTGGTCGGGATCGACTCTCAGGAACTTGCCCCAGAGGGTGACGGCGATATCGGCCATCCCCATCGGCATGCCCGGGTGGCCCGATTCGGCCGCCTGCACCGCGTCCATGGCCAGTGCCCTGATGGTGTCGACGGCGAGTTGTTCGAGTTCGTTGTCTGGCATCCTGGCGAGGGTACCGTCTGTCGTGTCTACACCGTTCTGTGAGGGTTTCCTACCAGGGCCTGGTAGAAAACGCTCACAGAACGGTCGTCAGCCCAGGGGTCGGCACACCTCACACGCCCGGAACCCCGCTTCGGATGCCTCGGGGGCGGTGTGGAAGTCGACGATGTTCGCCTCACGACCACTCCGCACCACATGACACGTTGGGTGGCAGTAGACCCCGGTCGTCATGTCCCCCCGAACGCGGATGTGATGGTTGGCCAGGTCCTCGAGCCAATCGGGGCTCGCGCCCTCGTGCTCCAGGAGGTCGACCTTGTTGTGTGGTCCCCCCAGCGAGTAGTTGCCGATGTGGCCGTCGGTACGCACCACCCGATGACAGGGGATGATCAGCGGCACCGGGTTTCGGGCGACGGCGGAGCCGACGGCGCGCACGGCCTTCGGTCGGGCCACCTCGCGGGCGACCCATCCATACGGCCTCACCTCACCCTTGGGGATGGTGGCCGTGGTCTGCAGCACCTGCCGCTGAAAGTCGGTCACCGAGCGCAAGTCGATGGGCAGCCGGCCCGGGGCTCCCCTTTCGATGGCCTCGGGGATGTGGGCCCTCCAATCCGACGGTGCCTCGGCACGCAGGAGTGCCCGGCCAAAGCGCTCGGTGTAGCGGTCCTCGAACCCGTCCGCCATGTCGACCGAGGACACGCCGTCCGGGTTGAAGGTCACCACGACCGTCCCGAGCGCCGACTCGTAGAAATCGAAGCCGTCGGCGATCCCCGTTCCCAGGGCGACACCTTCGCTGATCCCGGCAGGGATGCCCCCGCCAAGGGCCCGTAGCTCTGTCTCGATGCTCATCTCTCCTCCTCCATTGCTCGACGGAGGCGTTCGAGCCCCCGGTGGATGTCGGCCTTCACCGTCCCTTCGGGCCGACCGGTCGCCTCTGCGATCTCCCCGGTTCCCATGCCGACGACGTGGCGCAGGACCACTGCGGTTCGCTGATGACGGTTCAATGTCTCCAGGCGGCGGTCCCAGGCGACCGCGTCGAGTGGCTCGGGGTCCTCGCTCGCCGCATCGGTCTGGAGCTCGACGTACGTCGGCCTGCGCGATCGATCGCGAAGATGGTTCCGCCCCAGGTTCATGGCAATCGTCCAGATCCACGGCTGCAGATTCAGCTCCGAGATCCGGTTCGAGTCATAGCCTTCCAGGGCGCGATACGCCTTGATGAACGTCTCCTGGGTGAGGTCTTCCGCCTCCTGGTGGTTGCCACAGATGCGGCGCAAGCCCCAGAACAGCCTCGAGCCCATCTCCTCGACGACGGTCGGGAAGGCATGGTCGAGATCTGTCGCCAGGGCCTTGGTCAGTTCGTCCATCGAATTGAAGAACCCCGAACGGGATCATCCGGTTGCACCGGCTGGACCGTACCTATATTCGTAATGGTGGGAACACGGCAGATCGATGTGGCCCTCGCCTCCGCAGAGGCCGCTGTGCGCCGGGGCGAGAGTCTCGCCGGTACCGGCTTCTGGTCGGCGGTCGGCGAGGTGAAACGTCGCCCCGAGCTCGTCGACTCCTACGCCAACCGCATCGCCGCCATCGACTCCGCCGCATTTGCCGATTGGGCACTGTTGCGGGTGCCGCTGGCCGTGGGGACGTCTCTGATGGCACTCGCCACCCTCGTCGGAGTGGCTCTCATCGGTGTCGCCTACTTCATCGGGTCGGAGCTGTGGAAGGTGATCGTCTTCTACCTGGGCCTGGGGGTCCTCCTCGTGAGCACGCATGGGCTGGCTCACCTCGTCGTTGGAAGATTGGTCGGGATCAGGTTCACCAACTGGTTCATCGGCACGATCAAACGGCCCCAGCCAGGTGTCAAGGTCGACTACGCGACCTATCTGCGGGCTCCCGCGGAAAGCAGGGCGTGGATGCACGCCTCGGGGGCCATCTTCACGAAGGTCGTCCCATTCCTGCTGGTCGGGGCGGGTCTGGCGGCGGACCTCCCGATGTGGGCGGTGTGGGGCCTCTTTGTGGTCGGTGTTGCGGCGATCGCGACCGACATCCTCTGGTCGACCGACGCATCCGACTGGAAGCGATTCAGCCGGGAGCGCTCCATTGCTCAGGAGTCTTCGTCAGAGCGGGGGATCGAGCCGTCTCGCTGATGTAGCTCCTCGTGGGTGGCAACCAGGGCATCGAACTCGGGTGGGTCCTCGACGTCGATCGCAATGAGGTGACGGGTCCGCGGCCCTCCCTCGGTGTCGAAGGCCCGGGCACGGCGGATCAGGTCGGCGGAGGCGTCGTCGATCCTCCCGTGCTGGGCGAGATGCTCCTCCCAACTCGAGATCACCATCAACTCGGTGAGCCGTGTCGGGTCCGATGTGCTCCGGAAGAGGCGCCACCTCCGGGCCCCGGTGCTGAGCCGGGCCAGCCGGACCTCGTTCATGAGATTGCTGAACTCGGTGAAGCTGCCCTCGTCGATCTTCCAGGTGTTGAGGACGATCACGGGGCCACCCTCGAAGACCCCGTCATCGTGGAATCTGGAGACATCGCGATGCTCGGTGAACTCAGGCGTCACGACATCGTCGACATGGGGGACCCGGAAGCGGGGGGTGACGAAGCCGAGGAGCAGCGCACCCGAGGAGAAGACGAGGAGCGACCCTCTGGTGCCGATTTGATCGGCCACGAGACCGGAGAGGATCGACCCGATGGGCAGGACGCCGGCGAAGGCGAGCGTGTAGATCGACATGGCCCGCCCCCGGATCCAGGCGGGAGAGAGGAGTTGGGCCGTGGCGTTGAGTGTCGCCAGCGTGAGCAGCCAGAAGAGGCCGGCGAAGACCATGGCGACCCCGGCCACCCAGAGGTTGGGCGCCAGCCCGAGGAGGATCCCGGCACAGCCGAACAGACTGATCGTGTAGGGCACCCACGAGCCGGTGAACCTCCTGTTGATTCGGGGTCGAATCACCGCGCCCGCCAATGCGCCGGCACCCATGGCCCCATAGAGCAGGCCGAAGGCCGCCGCACCGCCCCCCAGGTACTCGGTGTGGACCGGTAGGACCGACTGCACCACGGCCGAACTGACCGCGAACAGGGCGACCAGTGCCATCAGGTTGCGAAAGACCGGGGTGAATCGGGCGAAGCGAACGCCAGTCGAGATGGCCGATCGCATCGACTGGGTGGCATCCTTGGCCGTCTTCTCCAGGGCCGGGGCGATCGCCAGGAGAGCGATGATGATCGCCACGTAGGAGATGGCGTTGAATGCGAACCCGGCCCCGGCACCGTAGGCCACGATCAGCGCGCCGCCGAAAGCGGGCCCGATCGCCCGAGCTGCGTTGAAGGCGGCGGAGTTGAGGGCCACCGCCGAGGCGACCAGCCCCCTTGGCACCAGATCGGGCACCAATGCCTGCCATGCGGGGAGATTGAGGGCCAGGCCCGTGCCCAGGATCAGCCCGAGTGTGAGGAGCAACCCTGGTGTCATCAGGTCGAGGAAGGTCAGGATCGCCATGGCGAGGGCGGCCCCGCCCATCACGCCCTGGGCGATGAGCATGATCTTGGCCCGATCGAACATGTCGGCGAGGGCGCCGGCGGTGAGAGAGAAGAAGAGGAGGGGCAGGGTGGCCGAGGCGACGATGAGACCAACCCACGTGTTGGACCCGGTCATCTCGAACATCAACCAGGACCCGGCCACGGATTGGACGAAGGTGCCGGAGGCCGAGAACACGTTGCCCGCCCACAGCCAGCGGAAGTGGGGATACCTGAGAGGTTCGACCGCCGAGCTCACCCCGGCAGCGTAGGGCTCGACGGGACGGATCCGGTCGCCGGCATCGTCGCAGCCGCCTCCTCGCGCCGCACCGCTCTCCGGCACGTCGAATGGCAGTAGGTTGGGAGGGGTGCCACGTGATCTCGCCTACTTCGTCACCGGCGAGGCCGGGAAGGGGCCGGGTGTGCTGGTGCTCCACTCGTTGTGGGGGCTCACCCCATCGGTCAAGGATCTCTGCGACGGTCTCGCCGACAGGGGTTTCACCGTCCTCGCACCCGATATCAACTTCGGCGAGTTGCCCGAGACCGAGCAAGAGGGTCTCGACCGTCTCGGCGAGGCCAGCCCCGACCGCCTCGCTTCACTGGTGCTCTCATCCGCCAAGCTCCTCGCCGAGCAGTCGACGGACGGCCCGGTCGGCATCATCGGGTTCGGCATGGGTGGCTCGCTGGCCCTGTGGGCTTCGGTGCGTCTGCCCGAGACGGTCGGGGCCGCCGTCTCGTTCTACGGCACTCAACAGATCGACTTTGCCGGGTCCCGCTCCTCGTACCTCATCCACTTCGCGGAGGAAGACGAGTACATCACCGACGACGAGGCCGCCTTCATGGAGGCGACCATGGGTCTCGAGTCGCTACCCGTCGAGGTGATCACCTATCCGGGGACGCGACACGGCTTCTGTGAGCCCGACGGCGAGACCTTCGACCCCGATGCCTTCGAGCTGGCGTGGTCGACCACTCTCGACTTCCTGGAATCCCGGCTAGCCGGTTAGGGCCACCGGGTCACCGGTGGCGATCGGCCCGCCCTCGAGCACCCGGGCATACACCCTGGACTGGCCGGGATAGCGGTCGGCGCGCATGCGGTTGAATCTCCCGCCCTCGAACCACTGCGCGTTCTTCGAGCATGGTGTGGCGTAGTCGGTGATCTCGATGCGAACCGGCCCGATGGTCATCTCCCGACCCGGGACCACCTCGTCCCAGTCGATGCCGCTCACGGTGATGTTCTCCCCGGCAGACCCGGCCGCGATCGGATGCCCCTCCGCCCGCATCGACTCGATGACCTCCAGCGAGAACAGGCAGAGCGCCTGCTCTGGGTGCCCGTGATGGACCCGATCGGCCTGCTCGTCTCCGACGATCCCGCGGTCTCCCACGAGGGCCGAAGCGACCGATAGTTTGGGCACCCCGCCCTTGCTGGTGTTGATCTGGTGAACCGTGGCCATCGTCGGCGAGGTTAGATCACCGACCCGTCATATAAGGTTGAGCGGGTGACGACTACCGCCCCGATCCGGCTCACCCCGAATCTCACTTCGACACTGCTCGACGCGCTGAGGACACGGGTGGCCGTCCCGGATGGAAGACCCGCCCTCCCGGTCGTGGCCCCCTTCACCGGCGAGGAGCTCGCCACAGTGCCCCGGGCAGCCCCGGAGGACGTCGCCGCCGCCGTGCAACGGTCGCGGGTCGCACAGGAGACGTGGG
>JBAPYG010000352.1:0-4638 GCA_049284615.1 Acidimicrobiia bacterium | reverse complement strand
GGTGAGGGGGGCACTCATCTTCGACGAGCGGCCGTCTGTGATTCAGATCGTGGGAGCACTGGTCGTGCTCACTGGTGTCGCCTTCGTGGCCGTCGTGAGAGCGCGACGGGAGGTTGCGACGCCAGGCCCCTAGCCGGCGAGTACCACCACGACGAGTCGACCGGTGGGCCCGTCGACCACTGCTACGCCGGCCCGGTCGAGATCGGGGTTCTCGATCATTGACCTGCCCTGCTCCGTGTCCAGGATCCCTTCCAGCGCGCCGAGAGAAGTGGCGGCGAGAGCCACGCCGTTGTCGCACCGGACCACCTGATACGAGCGGAGGGCGAGATTGGCGGCGCAATCCCCCATGCGTCGAAGCACACCTCCCCGATAGAGCCCGGCGGCGTGGTCCTCGGCCAACTGGGTGATCGCTCCTACTGCGGTGACCGCGCCGATCCCCACGCCCACACGATGCTCGTTGAGCTTGGCCACCACCAACTCGGCCTCCGACCTGACCTGACGGATCTCGTCGGCAGGCGCGGCAGGGATCTCCAACGTCTCCGAGCCCTCGGGGACGGCGCGGCTGGTGCCGAAGATCCCCCGTATGGCCGACATCGCCGCCATCACGTTGTCACCCGCGAGCGACTCGAATACACGGCGTGGCACGGCGTTCTCCCCGGCGATGAGCCGGACCACTCTCGACTCGTCGATGTCGTCCCGCCAGCTGTCGGGGACCGGCATCACCGAGATCAAGCTCACCAGGACGAGGACGATCACCACGCCCCAGCCGACAGCGACGGTGGCACCACCCACACGATTCACCATCGACAACCCGGGGAGGTTCATGAACTTCGATAGATAGTGGGCGGCGATGCTCAGCAAGGCTCCAAAGAGGACGAAGAGCAGGATGCCACCGCCGATGCGGGCCATCTCCGGGCTGACACCGAAGCTATCGGACAGAAAGTCTCCGAACGGCCTGGAGAGCCGGAAGGCGATCCAGATGCCGAGAACGAGACCCACCAGATCGAGACTCTCCCGGACGAAGCCACGGGTCCAACCACGCACGAGCATGGCGGCCAAAGCCAATCCGAGTATGAAGTCGATCATCTGTTGCTTCCTCCGGGCAGCAAATGGGGCGACGCAAGATGCGCCCCCTGACTCCACGGGTCAAGGTAGCGGGGTCAGGAGCGGAGCGGTGGGACTGCGAACCTCAGGTAGGGGGTGCCATATATGGCACCAACGCTCTCGAGAATGGCGCCAAGACCTCTAGGGATGGGCAGCTATCAACTTTCTGGAGAGAGTTAGGTCCATATATGGCACAGGCAACCTGAGGTTCACGGTGCCGCGTCTACGACTCTGATCCGCATGCGTTTGTTGGACTTGCCCTTGGACTCGGTCTTGAGGACCTCGATGTGGCCAACCTCGAGAGTCGAGTTGACATGGGTCCCGCCATCGGCCTGGCGGTCGAGGCCTTTGATGTCGACCACCCGGATCTCCTGAACGAAGTCGGGGATGAGGTTCACCTTGGTACGGATCAGGTCAGGATCCTGGAGTGCGATCTCACGGGCCATGACGATGATCTCGGTGGGATAGCCCTTCACGAGCTCTGCATTCAGCTTGCGCTCGACCTCCTCTCCGAACTCGACGGATATGCCATCGAGCTCGAAGTCCATCCGAGCCTCGCCCGGAGTCATGTTGCCGCCGGTGACCTTGGCCCCATAGTCGCGGTACACCACGCCGGACAACGCATGGAGTGCGGTGTGAGTGCGCATCGTCACGTAGCGGCGCTCCCAGTCGATGACCCCATGCACTGGAGTCCCCGGGTCGGGCAACATCGCCCCTTCGGGGACGACATGGAATGGTCTGCCGTCGCGACGCACCGTGTCGACCACGTCGACGGCGCCGCCGTCCCATGTGATCGTCCCGATGTCGCCCGGCTGACCCCCACCCCGGGCGTAGAAGACGGTTCGATCGAGATAGAGGCCACCCTCGCCGACGTCGTCCACCTTGCCCTCGGCACTCGAGAGATATGCGTCCTTGGGGGCGAGCTCCTCGGTTGGTCCCGTGCCGGCCATGACTTCGAGCTTAGGAGCCGCGCAGGGGCACGACGCCGGCGGCAACGACTGCATACTCGCGGAGGATCGGGTAGCTGTCACCGTTGTCGAGGTCGTACACCACTACCCCGGACCCCGCCGACGTCACCACGAATCGAGAGTCGGACGACCATGCGGCCCATGCCACCGCGAAGTCCCCGAGCCGGGTGAGTTCGTCGGTCTCGAGATCGAGGATCCCCACCGCCCGACTGCCCAGCACCGCCAGCTTCAGGCCGTCGGGTGAGAATTCGACCCGTTCGACACTCCCGATCCCCTCGATGGGGGCGAGACGTCTCACTCCGCCACCTGCGGACACCAGCTTTGGGTCATTGCCTTCCATTGCGAACATCCAACCCGTCGGGTGTGTGGCCATGACCGTGCCCGTCTCGGTGTCCTTGAACTCCCCGTTCGAGTTGAACAGGACTATCTCCGGTGTCGACCTCTGCATCGCCCATCCCCAGTCGCCCCAACCAACGACGGTCATCCCCGCTTCGTCCAGCGAGACGACCTCCTTCGGCGCGAAATCGGCTTTGACCGTCATCAGACGGCTCGCATCCCCCGCTCCCACGGTGTACGACAGCCATCCGGTTGCAGAGTCATGCCAGGCGTAGCTTCCGACGCGTCCCGCGACGGGCTTGACGGAGTTCGGCCGACCCATGGACAACAGGGAGCCACCCCCATCGGGCAGGGCGCTGGACACCGCGACGAACTGAGAGGTGACATCGAGCCGGACATCACCACCACCGGTCATCGATCTGACCGAAGAGCTTCCTGCCACCGGCCAGAGCACGTAGTCGAGCGTGCTTCCAGTGGTTCGGGCCACGGCGACGAGGGCGTCCGGAAATCCCGGGACGACATGGGAGATGCCGTCTTCTTCGGCGGCGACGAGCGTGCCATCCAGCGGTGAGTCGGGTAGCCCGCCGGGGGCGTCATCTCCGGTGGCGGGCGGGGCCGGCTCGGGGGCGGGCCCGACGACCAGGACGCCGAGACCGAGACCCAACACGAATGCGACTCCGGCCAGGTACCAAGAAGAGCGTGACGGGCGCGGCTGAGGGCCTGTGGAGACACCATCCTCGACGACGCCAACTCGATCTTCCATTCGACCTGAACGGTACGTGATCATGGATTTTGAGTGGGCCTCATCATGCCAAGAATCGATTTCGGGTCTAAAGTCGCACGGAGGCAGGGGTCATGCCCCTGTCCGCTTCAATTGGAGGAAGGAACTTATGAAAACGAAGAAGAGCATGCGCTTTGTCGCTGTTCTTGGTGCTCTCGCACTCGTAGTCGCCGCCTGTGGCGACGGCGGCGAAGGCGGGGGCGACGGCACGACGGTGCCCGAGGGCGCGTTGGGCTCGGTGACAGTCGCCGATGGTGACTTGATCCAGATCCGCTCGCTCGAGGCGATCACCGGAGATGTGGCCACACTCGGCATCCCCAACCAGGTCGCGACTGAGATGGCGATCGAGGACTACGGTCAGATCCATGGTCACGATGTGACCATCGGGACCGGGCTCGACGACCTCTGCTCCAACGAGGGTGGTCAGGCTGCGGCCCAGACCATCGTCGCCGACGAGCAGGTAGTCGGTGTCATCGGCACATCGTGCTCGGGTGCTGCCGTTGCGGCCTCACCGGTGATCAGTGACGCCGGGTTGGTGATGATCTCCCCGTCGAACACGTCGCCTTTCCTGACGTCTGACCTTCAGGGAAATGCCAACGACGATTACCACGAGGGCTATTACCGCACCGCGCACAACGACCTGTTCCAGGGTCAAGCCGTGGCGGAGTTCGTGTACAACGACCTCGAGATGACTACGGCGGCTGCGATCCACGACGGCGATCAGTACACCCAGGGCCTCGCCCAGGCGTTCTCGGACGCCTTCGAGGAGCTCGGTGGCACGATCACGACGTTCGTGGGCGTGAACAAGGGCGACACCGACATGACTCCGGTCTTGTCAGATGTCGCGACAGGCTCACCCGAAGTGATCTACTTCCCGATCTTCCCGCCGGAAGGTGACTTCATCGTCCAGCAGATCGAAGGAGTCTCCGGTCTCGAGGACACGACGCTGATCGCGGCGGACGGTCTCCAGGTGGCCAACTTCCTTGGCCTGCCCGAGACCGCGGGGATGTACTTCTCCGGGCCGAGCCTGCAGTTCGGTGAGAACGCCAACGAGATCACCGGTGTGTCGGCCAGCGATTTCCTGGCTGCATACGAGGAGCGCGAGGGTGAGCCACCCTCGGCTGCGTTCTGGGCCCATGCCTACGACGCCACGTCGATGCTCCTTGCTGCGATCGATGCGGTGGCAGTGGAGACCGACGACGGTCTCGTCATCGACCGTGAGGCCCTGCGCAATGAGCTCAACAACACTGATTTCGCCGGCATGATCGGCCAGATCAAGTGTGACGAGTTCGGCGACTGTGGTGCCCAGGAGATCCAGATCGTGATCCACGAGGATCCGTCGGTGACCGACTCCACCCAGCTCCCGGTCGTGTTCACGTACAAGGGAGAAGTGGGCTGATCCACTGACATCAGAACACACCTATCACAGGAGGCCCGGCACTCTCGAGT
>JBAPYG010000351.1:0-5523 GCA_049284615.1 Acidimicrobiia bacterium | reverse complement strand
GACTACACGCGGGCCTCCCGGGCGCTGACGAAATGCACGAGCGCAAGTAGTGCGCTCACCAGGAAGAGCCCCGGGCCGAGGGCCTCGAGACCGGCGCTCTCGGCAACGAGGCCCAGAGCCCATGGGATCACGGCGACTCCGAGACTGGCCGCTCCCAGCTGGAAGCCAATCGACCGGGTCGAGCGATCTCGACCGATGCGACTTGGGGTCAGGGAGATCAACGTAGGGAAGACAGCAGCGAGCCCGAGACTGGCGATGGGGAGACCGAAGGCACCAAGGCCCCACGGATCGACCCAGAGTATGGCGAGACCGGTCATCGCCACGAGGACACTCCCGCCCAAGGCACGAGTCGGAGCCACCCGATTGCCCACGAGACCGAAGAGCAGACGTCCCACGGTGAGCCCGCCCCAATAGATTGCGACCCAGACCCCGGCGGACGCAGTGGACATCCCTCGGCTCTCCGTGAGCAAGGAGAATGCCCATTGCCCGGTTGCAACCTCGACACCCGTGTAGAGGAAGAAGAGGGTGAACAGGTACCAGCTGCGGCGCTTTCGAGCCACCACCACCGATCCCACCGAGTCGTCATCATCTGAGACCTGCCAGCCATTGCGACGTGCCCAGATGGCACCCAGGACGACGACCTGGAGGAAGGCGATCGCAACGTAACCACCCCGCCACACGCCGCTTGCGGTGAGGCTTATCGTCACGATCACAGGTCCGAGCGTCGCCCCCACCCCGAAGCAAGCGTGGAGGAGGTTGATCGATCGCACATCGAAGGCGAGGGCCGCGTGTGCGTTCAGCCCGGAGTCGACGAGGCCACCTCCGAATCCCAACACCAGTGATGAGCAGACGAGCAGCGCCCAGACCGGCGCCACACCGATCGAGACGAAGCCCAGCGCCATGAGGCTGCTCCCCCCGACGAGGAGCGGACCGGTGCCCGCCCGGCCGTGCAACCAGCCGTAGGAGAAGCTGGCGGTCAGATAGCCGAGGCTGCCGACTGTGATAAGAAGGCCGAGGTCGGCCACGCCACGAGCGAACTCTCCCTGCATCGACGGCCAGGCCACACCCAATGCCCCATCGCCCAGACCGAGTGCGATGAAGGCGGCGAAGCTCACCAGCAGCACGGCGGTGAAGGGACGTCTGATGTTTGCCTCGCTCACCCGGGCACTATGGCGCGGCCGTCACCCATTGGGCCGTCGCCGGCGGTCCCTGACCGATATCGACGGACTCGTCGGTGAACCGAACACTTCGTCGGCCGTTGACGGCCACGAGGGCCCGGGCCGACACCGATCCACCGTGCTCGGCGGCGATCAGCCGCGCGGTCTGGGCGATTAGGGCCGGATCGGTCGCCATGACCGCCATCTGGCGATCTGTCAGATATGCGGGAGGTGGGACGATCCACGTCGAACCGTCCTTAGTGACCAGGAAGTCGACCGTTCCCGTCTTGTCCGTGAGCATCACCTGCCAAGCCCCTTGATAGCCCTCCCCGGTCCAACGGACGTCGCCCGGTATCGCCAGGTGCCTGACCGGGATCAGGAGCATCGCCAGCACATACACAGTGGCGACTCCAACCCACAGTGGTCTCAGTCGGCCACCGCCGCCCTGCGCCAACACCACCCGCCGGCTCAAGGCCCTGGGCCAATCTGGCTCGAAGAAGACCAGTGCGCCGAGACCCATCACCAGGGGGAACACCCCTATCGACGGGAACAGGAGCCACGTCGAGAGATGGAACGCCACCAGCGCGGCGTAGGCGACGAGACGAGTCCTCTGGATTAGCAGCCAGCCGACCACGGTCACGTCGAAGAGGGCACCGGCCCAGGCCAGCGCGAAGGGGGTGGCGGGCAGGGCGAGGAGCGGCCCGACGAGCCATAGCTCGGCGCGGGCCGGCAGCCACGTGGAGAGGGGCTCGGCGCGGACGAGCCAATCAGGGTTGATCTTGGCCACGCCGGCGAAGAAATAGACCATGCCCACCTGAAAACGCAGGAGCCACACCACCCACATCGGGACCCGGCCTCCCGTGTCGTCGGCCCGACCGCGCCACACATCGAGCGACCAGGTCCGGCTCATGGGAAGGAACGCCATCACGACCGCGGTCAGGATCATCCAGTAGTAGTGGTTGAGGAAGTTGGTGCGCTCGATCAGCTCGACGTAAGCGAGACCGACGGCGAATCCGGCGGCCCCAACCCGATGCCACAGCCCGAGTGCGATCGAGACCGAGCAGAGGGCAAGCGCACCGAAAACGAGGTACATCCCGATACCGGGGAGCGGCTCGACCCAGGCGAAGCCGGGATACTTGAAGTGGAACTCCGGGGCGATGAAGAGAGGGTCGATCCAGCCGTGGGCGAAGAAGCGAACGGTCAGGATCAACCCGACGAGCCCGAAGCCGATCCGGAACATCGCTGTCGACGCGCCGCTCACCAACCTGGTCATCCGGAGTCGCCGTCCGAATCGGAGAAGCCGAGGGTGAGATCGAGCAGTGAGACCACGTCGACGTGAATCAGGTCGCGGAGCACGCTCAAGTCCTCGAGCACACCCATCATCAGTTCGGGCTCGTCGACGACGGCCTGTCTCATCGAGCCCGACACCGATTCCAGGCCGGCGACCGCGCTGTCGAGACGGGTCTCGATCTCGGGGGCTACTTCGTCGGATCGAGAGCGGATCAACTCGATCAGGGAAATCTCTCCGCCGACGTTCAAGGTGTCGGAGATTCCGTCGAGCTGGCCCAGATAGCGATCGATGCCGGCATCGGCCGGGCCTTCCTGGATGGCCTGGAGCGTCGGCTCGGGGGACGTCACACCCAGTGCCGCGCCCAGCTCGAACAGCGTCTGTCTGTTGAGGATCTCGAACTGGGCGCCCACGACATCGGCGAGTGATGCGTTGCTATCCATTGTCATCGTGAAGACGTCGTGGAACGGTTCACTTCCCTCCGTCCAGGCGCGCTCCATCTCGGAGGCGGCCGCGGCTGCCACGACGGCCGCCGACTCGGCGAGCAGGCAGCGTCTCTCCTCACCCGCCTGTTGCAGCGGCTGGAACAGCAGATACTCGATCGCGCCCAGGCCGCGACGTGACGCCGCGGAGCGATTGTCCACATAGTCGGCGTCGATGACCGCGTGCGACGCGAGGAGCTCCTCGATCCCCTTGGGGCTGACCGGTTCGAAGTCCACCTTCGAATCGGTCCGGAGCATCGGGGCCGGCCCGTAGTAGAGGCTCACCTCGGCGCCCTCCCAGGCACGGTCGGCGAGACGCCACTGATCCTGGGCTTCTTGCAGGGCCTGCTCTCCGGGTGCAGAGCAGAATTCGGAGACTTCGTCGGCGAGGAGGCCGATCTGGGTCGAAGCGTCCTCGATCGACGGGATCAGGGCCTCGCCGGCGATGGTGGCCACGACATCGGAGCGATCGAGGCCGCTCGAGCAGCCGACGATCATGACGAGGATGGCCAGGCCGAGACGTCTCATAGAGAGCCCAAGAAAGCGAGAAGCTGTTCCCGTTGCTCGGATGTCATGTTCACGAACCCTTCCTTCGAGTTCTCGGCCTCACCACCGTGCCAGAGGATCGCCTCCTCCACCGATCGGGCCCGCCCATCGTGCATGAAGAACTCATGACCGTTCACCACCTCATTCAACCCGAGGCCCCAGAGAGGTGGTGTTCGCCATTCCGAGCCGCTGGCGAGCCCGTCCGGTCGGTCGTCTGCGACGGCTGATGACAGGACCCACAGCCGAGGTCGAGAAACTGGCGAGCACCGGCACGAACGTCGGGATCGTCGAGGTCGCGACGGGCGGGGACGGCGAGTGTCTCGCTGTAGAACACGACCTGGTCGAATAGCCCGCCCTCGATATCCGGGACCCCGCCATCGGGTGCCTCCCGGCAGGCGGTCTGCACAGGTGTGCAGTTCTCACTCGGCGCCAGGTCGGACGTGATGCCGATGTCGCCGAGAAAAGCTGCGGCCACTCGGGCGGCTGAAGCCACGGTTCGGCGGCCACCAAAAAAAGTTCACGATCGGTGTCGATCGGGGTATCCCGAATTCGTTTAGCCAGCAAAGATGCCCCGATAGATCATCGGGGTCGACGAGCGAAGGAGCTCACAATGAGTCAGTATCTGCTTTCCGTCTACTACGTCGAAGGCGAAGAGGCACCCAGCGAAGATGTCATGCAGACCATGTACGCCGACGTCGACACCCTCAACAAGAAGATGCAGGATGCCGGGGCCTGGGTCTTCGGAGGTGGCCTCCACACACCGGACACGGCGACCGTGGTGCGCGCCGAGAGCCAGGAGATCCTCACCACCGACGGGCCATTCCCCGAGGCCAAAGAGCAGATCGGTGGATTCTGGGTGATCGAGGCTGACGACCTCGACGAGGCTCTCGACTGGGCGGGCCAGGCCACGATCGCCTGTCAAGGCCCGGTAGAGGTCCGTCCCTTCCAGGACGAGCCCGCCTGAGCAGCCCGGGAGCAGTCGACGGTCGGGAGATCGAACAGGTCTTCCGTGAGGAGTCGGGGCGGGCCGTTGCCACCCTGGTCCGCCGCTTCGGTGACATCGACGTCGCCGAAGAGGCGGTCCAGGAGGCCTTCGTCGCCGCATTGCGGCATTGGCCCGCAGAGGGCCTTCCACCCAGCCCCGCCGGATGGATCATCACCACGGCCAAGAACCGTGCCATCGATCGGCTCCGGCGCGAGTCGACGCGCGACGAGCGCCACTCCCAGGCGTTCGAGCTGATGACCCCCAACCAACCAGACGAGATCGAGATCGTGGAAGACGACCAACTGAGGCTGATGTTCACCTGCTGTCACCCGGCCCTTGCCCCCGAGGCCCAGGTCGCACTGACTTTGCGACTCATCGGCGGGCTGCAGACGCCCGAGATCGCACGGTCCTTCCTCACGTCGGATACGACGATGGCGCAGCGCCTGGTTCGGGCCAAGAAGAAGATCCGACAAGCCAACATCCCTTATCGCATCCCCGGCGACGCAGAGTTGCCCAACCGCCTCCACCCGGTACTCGCTGTCATCTACCTGATCTTCAACGAGGGCTACGTCGCTACGAGTGGCGCCGACCTGGGAAGGATCGACCTCGCGGCCGAGGCGATCCGCCTGGGAAGATTGCTCGCCCGGCTGATGCCTGACGAGCCCGAGGTCGCCGGTCTTCTCGCTCTGATGCTGCTCACCGAGGCACGACGCCCCGCCCGTACCGACCCGAATGGAGGCTTGGTCACACTGCAGGCGCAGGATCGGTCGATGTGGGACCCCGAGTTGATCTCCGAGGGGCACGAGATCGTCCGCGCATGTCTACGACGAAACCGCCCTGGCCCCTATCAGTTCCAGGCGGCGATCGCCGCGGTGCACACTGACTCGCCGACCGCGGGCGACACAGATTGGGACCAGATCGTGGCGCTGTACGACCAGTTGGCGGCCGTGTCGCCCACACCCGTCGTCCAACTCAATCGCGCCATCGCCATCGCCGAGTCGGGCGAACTGAGCCGTGCGCTCCGGGTTATAGAGACCCTGGACCTCAACGACTACTACCTATATC
>JBAPYG010000350.1:0-3072 GCA_049284615.1 Acidimicrobiia bacterium | reverse complement strand
GTCCGGAGCGCTCCTCGAAGCAGGTCTTCGACCGGCTCGCCGGCACCTGGCGCCACTGGGGCGAGAAGGAGGGGTACTTCGCCTCGGCAGCCGATGCCGAAGCCTTCGAGGACGATCTCCGCTTCATGCTCGCCAACCAGATGGCGGCCCCCAACTCCCCACAGTGGTTCAACACCGGCCTCAACCACGCGTACGGCCTCACCGGCCCCGCCCAGGGCTTTTGGTATGTAGACGGTGTCGATGGCGAGATGAAGGCGTCGCCCGACTCGTACAGCCGACCCTCTCCACATGCATGCTTCATCCTCAGCGTGGGCGACGACCTGGTCAACCCGGGCGGGATAATGGACCTGTGGGTCCGGGAGGCGCGGATCTTCAAATTCGGCTCTGGGGCCGGCTCCAACTTCAGTCGCATTCGCGCCGAGAACGAGCAGCTGTCCGGAGGAGGCAAGAGCTCGGGAGTGATGTCGTTCCTCAAGATCGGCGACCGGGCCGCCGGTGCTATCAAGTCGGGTGGGACCACCCGACGGGCCGCGAAGATGGTCATCCTCGACGTCGACCACCCCGACATCGAGACCTTCATCGACTGGAAGAAGGTCGAGGAGGAGAAGGCCAAGACCCTCATCGCCCACGGTGGCTACCCCGCCGACTTCAACGGTGAGGCCTATGCCACGGTCTCGGGACAGAATTCCAACAACTCGGTTCGAGTCAACAACGACTTCATCACAGCCGTGGAGAACGACGACGACTGGGAGCTCATCAACCGCACCACGGGCGAGGTGCGCAAGAAGCTCAAGGCTCGCGACATGTGGAACCGGATCGCCGAGGCGGCGTGGGCGTGTGCCGACCCGGGTCTTCAGTTCGACACGACCATCAACGAGTGGCACACCAGTCCGGCGGGCGGTCCCATCCGCGCCTCCAACCCGTGCTCGGAGTACATGTTCCTCGACGACACGGCGTGCAACCTCGCCTCGATCAACCTCGTCAAGTTCTACGACGACACGACGGGTGTGTTCGACATCGAGGGCTACAAGCACGCCATCCGTCTCTGGACCATCGTGTTGGAGATATCGGTGGCGATGGCCCACTTCCCCTCAGCAGAGATCGCCCAGGGCTCCTACGACTACCGAACCCTCGGTCTCGGCTACGCCAACCTGGGCTCGCTGCTCATGCGTCAGGGCATCGCCTACGACTCCGAGGAGGGTCGGGCGATCGCCGGTGGCATCACCTCGGTGCTCACCGGCTTCTCCTACGCGACCTCGGCCGAGATCGCCGAAGTCACCGGTCCGTTCCCTCGCTACGAGGAGAACAAGGACGCGATGTTGCGTGTCATCCGCAACCACCGGGTCGCCGCCTACGACGGGGACGACTACGAGGAGATCACCACGACCGTGATGGGCGTCGACCCCGACCACTGCCCCGCCGACCTGTTGGAGGCAGCGCGGGAGTCTTGGGATCTCGCCCTTGAGTACGGCCAGGCGCATGGCTACCGCAACGCTCAGGCCACTGTCCTCGCCCCGACCGGGACCATCGGCCTCCTCATGGATTGTGACACCACCGGTGTCGAGCCAGACTTCGCCCTGGTGAAGTTCAAGAAGCTGGCCGGGGGGGGATACTTCAAGATCGTCAACCAATCCGTGGCGCCGGCCTTGGTCCGACTCGGCTATACCCCGGCGGAGATCACAGACGTGATCACGTACATCGTGGGCACGAGCTCCATCGAGAACGCCCCTCACATCAACACGGAGAGTTTGCTCGAGAAGGGGTTCGACGACGAGGACATCCTCAAGCTGCAGGCCACCCTCCCCGCGGTGTTCGAGTTGAAGCACGCGTTCAACGTGTTCACCTTTGGCGAGGAGACGTTGCAGCGTCTCGGGCTGACCGTCGACGAATACACGAGTTGGGACTTCGACCTCTTGCGCGAGCTCGGTTTCACCCGCTCCCAGATCGCCGAGGCCAACGACCACATCTGTGGCCATCAGACGATCGAAGGCGCCCCGGACATCGAGGACGAGCATCTTCCGGTGTTCGACACCGCCAACAAGAACGGCAAGTACGGGCAGCGCTTCATCCACCACAACGGTCACATCAAGATGATGGCGGCGGCACAGCCGTTCATCTCGGGGGCGATCTCGAAGACGATCAACATGCCCAACGAGGTGACCGTCGAGGAGATCGAGGAGGCCTACCACCTGTCCTGGGAGCTCGGCCTCAAGGCCATGGCCCTGTACCGCGATGGCTCCAAGGCCGCCCAGCCCCTCAACGCAACCGCCGACGAAGGTGATGACAACGAGGACGAGCCCGCAGAGCTCAGTGCCGCAGTCGAGAACGAGAAGTCCATCCACTGGGGCAACCTCCCCGCAGGGATCTCACCGACGCAGGCCTACGCGCAGGGCATGAAGCCGCCACGCTTTCTCCTGCCCGCCCGGCGTTCCGGGTTCAACCAGGAGGCCCGCGTGGGTGGGCACAAAGTCTTCCTCCGCACCGGCGAGTACGACGATGGCACCCTCGGCGAGATCTTCATCGACCTGGCCAAGGAGGGGGCGACTCTCAAGGGCATCCTGAGCTGTTTCGCCATCGCCGTGTCCAAAGGTCTCCAGTACGGGGTGCCCTTGGACGAGTACGTCGACACCTTCACGTTCCAGACCTTCGAGCCGAGAGGCATGGTGGAGGGGCACGACAACATCAAGATGGCCAACTCCATAGTCGACTACGTGTTCCGGGCCCTCGGTGTCGAGTATCTCGAACGCGACGAACTGGCCCAGGTTCCACCGGACCGGGGAGGCGACATCTCCTCGCCACCGAAGGGGCTCGCCGTGGAGGCGGGCGTCCAGCTCGACCTCACCGATGCCGCCGCCGACGCAGATGTCGAGGTGGTGAGGTCGATGGTCGAGTTCCTCGACGGTCCCGACGAGCGAGTCAAGGCGCCCGAGAAGCAGAAGATGGCCGTGGCCGCCGTCGGCGACTCCTCGGTCGTCAACGCCGCCCTCTCCGAGAACATGGGCGACGCCCCGGCCTGCTCCAACTGCGGTCACATGACCGTCCGCAACGGCAGCTGCTACGTCTGTCTCACCT
>JBAPYG010000349.1:0-5414 GCA_049284615.1 Acidimicrobiia bacterium | reverse complement strand
GGCCACACGGCACGCACGGCATCGAAGACCTCGAGCGGAAACCGCATGCGGTTCTCGAGACTCCCGCCATGGTGATCGGACCGCTGGTTGGTAAGGGGGCTGAGGAAGCTGGAGATGAGGTAGCCGTGAGCGAAGTGGAGCTCCAGCCAGTCGAAGCCCGCAGCCGCGCCACGTCGTGCCGCGGCCACGTGTTGGTCCCGAACCAGACCCATCTCCTCACGCGATATCTCAATCGGGACCTGACTGTCAGGCCGGTACTTGATCGGTGAGGCCGAGACGATGGGCCACTCCCCTTCCTCGAGTGGCACATTGTCGCCCTCCCACATGAGCTTGGTCGCGCCTTTTCGCCCCGAGTGCCCCAGCTGCAACCCGATCGCCGACTCGGTGTGGGCGTGGGCGAAGTCGACGATCCGGGCCCACGCCGTCTGTTGCTCCTCATTCCACAGACCGGCGTCTCCCGGAGATATCCGCCCCTCGGGCGAGACGCACGTCATCTCGGTCATGACCAGCCCGGCCCCGCCGACGGCACGGCTGCCCAGATGCACGAGGTGCCAGTCCGTCGGCACCCCGTCCACGGCCGAGTACTGGTCCATCGGGGAGACGACGACCCGGTTGGGCACGGTGAGGCCGCGCACCCGATATGGGTGGAACATGGGTGGCATCTCCGGGCTCACAGGCACGGGGGAGCCATGATCCGATGCTGCGTACCACTCGTCGACAGACCTCAAGTAGGCAGGGTCGCGCAGACGGAGATTGTCGTAGGTGACGCGTTGGCTCCGCGTCAGCATGCTGAACACGAATTGCTCGGGCTCGAGGTGGCGATAGCGCTCCGCCCCCTCGAACCACTCGAGACTCGCCTTGGCGGCTCGTTGCAGACTGTCCACCTCGGGTCGCCTCCGCACCTCGTACTGCTCGAGGGCCTCTCCCAACGGAAGACCCGACATCAGGCCGTCCGACAATGCGATGGCATCCTCCATGGCCAGCTTGGTCCCCGACCCGACCGAGAAGTGCGCGGTGTGGATGGCGTCACCCATGAGCACGACATTCCCGTGATGCCATCGGGCACAGGTGATCGTCGGGAACCGGAGCCAGCGGGAGTTGTTGCCGATCAGGTCGTGACCTTCGAGATCCTCGGCGAACAACTCCTGGCACTGCTTCAGCGCCAGTTCATCGCTCATACCGGGTGACAACACGTCGTCGGACGTTGCGGCAAAGCCGAGACGCTCCCAGGTGTCCGGTGCCATCTCGACGATGAAGGTGCTGCCCTCGGTGGAGAACGGGTAGACGTGGGCCCACACCAATCCTGCCGGCGTGTCCCGGAAGATGAAGTTGAACTCGTCGAAGACCTTCGAGGTCCCGAACCAGATGTATCTGTTCGCCCTCATCTCGACGGTGGGCCCGAGTGCCTCGACGAGGCTCCTGCGGACCATCGAGTTGGCCCCGTCGGCGCCCACCACGAGATCGGCCCCGTCGACCCGGTCCAACGACGTCAGCTCGGTCTCGAAGCGGAGATCGGCCCCCAACGAGATGGCGCGATCGGAGAGGATCTCGAGGAGGTGTCTTCGCGATATCGCGGAAAACCCGTGCCCTCCCGACCGGAACCTCTCTCCACCGAAGTGACGGACCTCGATGTCGCCCCAACGGCGAAAACCGGACGTCAGCGCATCGTGGGTGACGTCATCGGCCGAGGCGAAGTGCTCGAGTGTCTCGTCCGAGAACACCACGCCGAACCCGTATGCATCTCCCGGAGCGTTTCTCTCGAACACCGACACCTCGCAAGAAGGATCGGACTTGCGCAGGAGTATCGCCAGATAGAGCCCAGCCGGCCCGCCGCCCACGCAGACGACCTTCACGTTCCGTAGGTCCTTTGTGAGCCATGCATGGCGCCAACCTATCGCAGACACGAGTATCGGCCCGACTGGACCGGGTGGAGAGAGCACTTCGTCCCGGTGTTGAGGTGCGAACCCGTCGCACAATGTCGTCCGATGAGGCGGTCGACTCGCATACTGCCCCGGGATGACGATTCCGGCACGAGTGATTCAGGCGGTCAGGCCTCAGGCCTCACCCGGCGTGATGGCCGGCGCCGCCGTCGTCGCCGCCACCTTCGCCTCCACACCGTTCCTGCTCCCCGAGATCGCCGACGTCTTCACCATGGACATCGGCCAGACCGGTTTGCTGAGCACGGCTCAGGTCGGGAGCTTCGCCATTGCGTCCTTCCTCGCCGGGAGGCTCTTCCGCCCTCGGCGGCGACTGCACTATGGATCTCTCGGGCTGGTCGCCCTGTCGACACTGGGCTCGGCTTTGGCTCCCAACTTCCTCATCCTCATCGCGACCAGGGTCGTCGCCGGCCTCGGCATGGGCATCCTCACCTGGATCGCATGGGCTGACGCAACCCGATATCCAAGAGGAATGGGAGACGTCGCGGCGGTTGCGCCGGTCACCGCGACCGTGGCGTCGCCGCTGATCGGCTGGCTCGTCGAGACCGGGGGCCTGCCCTTGGTCTACGGCTCGCTGACGGTGCTCACGGCACTGGCGGCGGTCTTACGGGTCGACTTCGGGGAGCTGCCCCGAATCGGTCGGAGGGTGAGCGGGTCGCGCAGCAACCGTGTCCTGCTCGGTGGGTTGCTCGTGCTCTCGATCGGAGGCTCGTCGGTGTTCATATTCACCGGGGCCGCGGCCGGGGCAGTGCACGGGTTGTCGCCGGTGACCGTCTCTTGGGCTCTCAGCCTCAATGCCATCACCGGCGTGGCCGCCACCAGACTGAATGCTCGTCGGGGAACGGCCGGTCTCTGGCTGGGGGTCACGGCACTCTCCGCTCTCGTCGTCGGGGTGATTGCTTCGTCCGTGGTCTTCTTCGCGGCCATGGCGGTGTGGGGCTTCGCCTTCTGGATGGCGATCCCGGCAGTTCTCCGCATGCTCACCGAGCGTTCACTCCACCCCAGCGAGAGAATGGGAGATGCCCAGGCGGCGATGGCATCGGGACGCGTTCTCGGCCCGATACTCGGGGGTCTGGCGCTAGGCGCCGGACAGTTCGCCCGGCTCTCCGTGACGGGCGCGGCCGTGGTGACGGCCGCGGGGCTCGTCATCGGTGGGGTCGAGGCCCACCGTCTCCGACAGAGCCTCGATCAGGGCCTTTGAGCAGTGGTCGATCGGGCAGAGTTGGGTCGAGCCCCAAGGCTGATCAGCCCAGGACGCTGAAAGACGAGTCCCGGTTGATCTCCCGATTCCGGCCGAACACGCTCATGTCGAGGGTCAGACCGGTGTAGGGCATCTCCACCTGAACCGGGTCTGTGTCGTGGTCCTGGCCGGCTTCGACCGCCTGGATGAGACGAGTCATGCAATACGCCGCGATATGACAGTTCTTGAATTGATTGCCGCTGGTTCCGATGGCGACATAGAAACCGGGGAGGTCTGTCTTGTCGTAGATCGGTATCCAGTCGTCGCTCACGTCGTAGAGGTCGACGACACCCTTCTTCTCGTTGGGAACCCCCAGCCCGGGCAGTCGACGGGCGAGACGAAGCACCTGCGCCCGCCACTGATCTTCGGTGATGTTCCGCTCGAACTCGTCGGGATCGTCGACCCAGATTTGGGGGTCGCAGTCGGGATCCTGGCTCCCGACCAGGATGTGATTGCCCACTTCGGGGCGGAAGTAGGTGCCGAGATCGTCGTCGCCGACCAACATCCCGTCCTTCTCGAAATCCAGGTCGTCCGGCGAGGGCACATGGTGGACTTCGTGGCGCAGGGCTCGGGTCTTGATGCCCATCGTGTCGGCGACACCCGCCATCTCGTTGATGACGAAAGAGTGCGGACCGGCCACATTCACCACGATCGGGGCATCGATGACGGTGCCGTCCTCCAACTCGACGCCGGCGACACGCCCGTCCTGGACACGGATCCCGGTGACGGCGGTGTTGAACCTGAACTCGGCGCCTTTGGCCTCGGCAGCGCGCTGCAGGTTGTGGGTGGCCAACTGGGGGTCGGTGATGTAACCCGACACGGGCGTGTGCACCACACTGGTGATCTGGCCCGGCGGGTCCTCCCAGAAGTCATCGTTCTCCGGTCGCTTCGGCGGAGCGAAGTCGCCGGTGTCGATTCCGGGGATCCGGTCACTCAGGGCGTCGGTGTCCCACACCTCGTACTCGATCCCGATCTCGTCGAAGAGCGGCAAGACCTTCTTCGCGTACCGGTCACTGTCTCCCACGTAGACCGCCCCGCATTGGATGAAGCCGGCGA
Source organism: Acidimicrobiia bacterium (assembly GCA_049284615.1). Taxonomy (GTDB): domain Bacteria; phylum Actinomycetota; class Acidimicrobiia; order Spongiisociales; family ZC4RG35; genus JANQRA01. The sequence continues at coordinate 1,181 of JBAPYG010000349.1, read as the reverse complement.
TGCCCCGTTCGTCTCCGGTCTCGAGATATTCGGCCCAGTCGCGCCAGAAGTGAAAGCCCTCGTAGGACATGGCCACGCCGGCCCATGTCGAGTAGTGACAGCGAACGATCGCACACGAATTCGCCGTGGACCCGTAACCGGCGGCCGGGAGCTTGTCGATGTTGAGGGTCTTGTATCCGGCCTTGGACATCTCGAAGCCGAGATTGGACCCGATGATCCCGGCTCCGATGATGATGGCGTCGTAGGTGGGTCTCTCGCTCATGTCGGTTCGAGCATATCTATGGTCGCCTGTGCAATGAGCAAGTGGTCATGACGGCACGCGAGCGGTTCTCGGCATGGAACCTGGTGCGTCACGGGTTGTCCCGATCACCTTGGGAGAAGGTCTGGGAGCATCACGAGCTCGCCGGGGCCTATGACGTCGTGATAGTCGGTGGTGGAGTGCACGGGCTTGCCACCGCCTACTACCTGGCTCGCAATCACGGAATAACCGATGTGGCAGTGCTCGAGAAGAGCTACATCGGCAGCGGCGGTTCGGGACGGAACACGGCCATCGTCCGCTCCAACTACCTGACCCCGGAGGGCTCTCGCTTCTACAACCGCTCGGTGGAGCTCTACGAGGGCCTGGCCGCCGAGCTCAACTTCAACGTCATGTTCGAGCAGCGGGGTCATCTCACCCTGGCCCACAGCGACTCGTCGTTGCGAACCATGCGATGGCGCGCCGAGGTGAACAAGCTCCAGGGCATCGACTCCTCGGTGATCAGCCCTGCCGACGTCCACAGCCTCGCTCCCTTCCTCGACGTCAGCGATCACCCTCGCTATCCCATCATGGGAGCCTTGTATCACCCCCCCGGTGGCATCGTCCGTCATGACGCCGTGGTTTGGGGCTATGGCCGGGCCGCCTCGGCTCTCGGCGCCCATCTGCATCAGGAAACCGAGCTCACGGGGATCGACGTGAGCGGTGGGAAGGTGCGCGGTGTCCAGACCAGCCGCGGCCCCATCGCCACCGAAACGGTCATCAACTGCACCGCGGGTTGGTCGTCGCTGATCTCGGAGATGGCCGGGGTCACCCTCCCCATCGTCACTCGCCCCCTCCAGGCTGCGGTCACCGAGCCGGTCAAACCCTTCCTCCATCCGGTGATCGTCTCGGGGAGCCTGCATACCTACGTCAGTCAGACCACGAG
>JBAPYG010000348.1:0-1579 GCA_049284615.1 Acidimicrobiia bacterium | reverse complement strand
CGCCAGGCTCCGGCAGCAGGCGAGGCAAGGTTCCTCGCGCCCAGCCCGGGGCAGTGACCGAAGGTGTGCGCCGCCAGGGACTCGAACCCCGAACCCGCGGATTAAGAGTCCGCGATTTGCCATGCCGTGTGGTCACGGGCGACGCTATGTCGTCCGTTTCATGCTGTCTAATCTAGTGTCCCTCGCCGGAGATTCGTTGACAAAATCGGGCGATGCTGTCGAGGATCTCGTCTGCCGACTTGGTCCACACGTAGGGGCGGGGATTCTCGTTCCATGTTGCGATCCAGGCTCTGATGTCCGCCTCGAGTGACTGCACGCTCTTGTGTACGCCGCGCTGGATGAGTTTGGTGGTCAGTTCGCCGAACCAGCGCTCGACCATGTTCAGCCAGGAGGAGCTGGTAGGGATGAAATGGATGTGGAAGCGTGGATGCGCGGCGAGCCAGCGTTGGATCAGGTCGGTCTTGTGGGTGGCGTAGTTGTCGCAAATGATGTGCACGTCCAGACCGGAGGGCACTTCCTTGTCGATACGGATGAGGAATTTGCGGTACTCGGTGGCGCGGTGACGACGGTGGATAGCGCCGATCACCTTGCCGGAGGCCATGTCCAGTGCTGCGAACAGGCTGGTGACACCGTTGCGAACGTAGTCATGGGTCCGCCTCTCCGGCATGCCGGGCATCATCGGCAGGACCGGGGAGGACCGATCGAGAGCCTGCACCTGACTCTTCTCGTCTACGCACAGCACGATCGCGCGCTCAGGCGGGTCCAGGTAAAGGCCGACCACGTCGCGGACCTTCTCGATGAACATGGGGTCTTTCGAAAGCTTGAACGTCTCGGACAGGTGAGGCTTGAGGCCGAACGCCTTCCAAATCCGCCCGACCGTGGAACTGGACAGCCCCGACCGCTTGGCCATCGACGCACGAGACCAATGAGTGGCGTCCTTGGGCGTGGACTCCAAGGTTTCCACCACAACAAGTTCAACCAGTTCATCGGTGACGGTGCGCGGCGCGCCGGACCGCGGCTCGTCCGCCAAACCGTCCAAGCGGTCCTTCACGAACCGGGACCGCCACTTGCCGACCGTGGGACGCGACACCATCAAGGTCGCCGCGACGTCCTCATTGGACAGACCATCGGCGCACAGCAGAACAATCCGGCACCGCAACGCCAGTGCTTGCGAGCTCTTGCGCCGTCGCGCCCAGCGCTCCAACGTCACACGCTCCTCGTCGGAAAGCACCAACTCCGCCTTCGGGCGACCACGTCCAGCCACGAAAGCAGCATGGCACGCGCAGATGACCATCTAAGGAACACGAGCACAACGATTTAGTAAACTAACTTGCAGCGAGGGACACTAGCTTGACTGAGCCATTGCCGCGGCGGCGTCCTTGGGTGGTCCATCGACAAAGGCGAATGTGGCCAGAACGCACGCTCCCTCCAGCACTCGAACCCCGGTCTGGCGCTGGGGGAGCACGCCGTGAACCCGGTCGTCAGGAGTCGCTGACCAGATCGAGCTGTGTGCCAACCATCGACCGATGCTCCCCGTCATGCCCGCGACGGAAGTCGGACCTGCCCCCGAAGATCAGGG
>JBAPYG010000347.1:0-2476 GCA_049284615.1 Acidimicrobiia bacterium | reverse complement strand
GCCGAACACACCCGACATCCTCACCGAACAGCTCCAGACAGGTGGGAGGGCGAGGTTCATCGGCAGATACGTCCTGGCGGCGACGCTCAGCTCCAATTGCGGGATCTATGGGCCCGCATTCGAGCTGATGGAGGATCGGCCGCTCCATGCCGGCTCGGAGGAGTATCTCGACTCCGAGAAATACGAGATCAGGCATTGGGACCTCGATCGTCCCGACTCGTTGGTCCCGATCATCCGCCAGGTCAATGAGGCGCGGCGCACTCACCCCGCTCTGCAACGAAATCATGACCTGGTGTTCCACAGGACCGACAACGAGATGCTGATTTGCTACTCGAAGTCGGTGGGCGACGACGTGGTCCTGGTGGTGGTCAACAACGACCCCAGCCACACGCAGTCCGGCTGGGTCCACCTCGACTCGTCGGTCATCGACGTGGAGGTCGGTCAGCAGTTCGCGGTGGTCGACCTGCTCACCAAGCGCCGGTACATGTGGAGTGGCTCGTCCAACTACGTCGAGCTTGACCCCGCAGGCATTCCTGCCCACATCTTCACGATGAAGAGAAGCGCCCCCGTGCGAACCGAAGAGAGCTTTGACTACTACAGCTGACAAGGCCTGGTATCACGACGCCATCATCTACGAGGTCCATGTCAGGGCATTTCGTGACGAGAACGGCGACGGGATAGGCGACTTCCGCGGGCTGACCAGCAAGCTCGACTATCTCAAAGACCTCGGCGTGACCGCCCTCTGGCTCCTGCCCTTCTACCCGTCACCGCTGCGGGACGACGGGTACGACATCTCCGACTACCGGTCGATCAACCCCGATTACGGGACGATGTCCGACTTCAGGCGGTTCCTGGCGGAAGCTCACAAGCGGGAGCTCAAGGTCATCACCGAGCTGGTGATCAACCACACCTCGGACCAGCACCCGTGGTTTCAGAGAGCGAGACGCGCCCCGGAGGGGAGCTCTGAGCGTGACTTCTACGTGTGGACCCAGGACACCTCCCTCTACAAGGACGCCCGGATCATCTTCCAGGACACGGAGAAGTCCAACTGGACGTGGGACCCTGAGGCGGGCGCCTACTACTGGCACCGATTCTTCTCCCATCAGCCCGATCTCAACTTCGAGAACCCGGCGGTGCACGAGGCGATCTTCGAGGCGCTCGAGTTCTGGCTCGACATGGGGGTCGACGGTCTCCGGCTCGACGCCGTGCCCTACCTGTATGAGCGCGACGGCACGATGTGCGAGAACCTCCCCGAGACCCACGAGTTTCTGCGCAAGCTGAGAGCCAGGATGGACGAGAAGTATGAGGACAGGATGTTTCTCGCCGAGGCCAACCAGTGGCCCGAAGACTCGGTCGCGTATTTCGGTGACGGGGACGAGTGCCACATGTGCTTTCACTTCCCACTCATGCCACGGCTGTTCATGTCGCTCAGGATGGAGAACCGATTCCCGATCATCGACATCCTGGAACAGACGCCTCCCATCGGGGACTCCGAAGCGTGGGCGATATTCCTGCGCAATCACGACGAGTTGACCCTGGAGATGGTCACCGACGAGGAGCGCGACTTCATGTATCGCGTCTACGCCGGGGACCCTCAACAGAGGATCAACGTGGGCATCAGACGGCGTCTGGCCCCTCTTCTCGAGAACAGCCGGCGTGAGATCGAGTTGATGAACGCCCTCCTCCTATCACTGCCGGGCACACCGGTGCTCTACTACGGCGACGAGATCGGTATGGGGGACAACGTCTACCTCGGTGATCGCAACGGGGTGCGCACCCCGATGCAGTGGTCACCGGGTCGCAACGCGGGGTTCTCCGAGGCGAACCCACAACGGCTCTACTTTCCCGTGATCAGCGATCCGGCGTACCACTACGAAGCTGTCAACGTCGAGATCCAGCGGGAGAGCCCGAACTCCCTGTGGTGGTGGACGAAGCGAACGCTCGCGTTGCGCAAGAACCTCCCGGCGCTCTCGCGGGGCAGCTTTCAAGTCGTCCCTTCGGACAATGCCAAGGTGCTCAGCTTCGTTCGCAGACTGGGCGACCAGTCGGTTCTCGTGGTGGCCAACCTGTCCCGTCACGTCCAACCCGTGAACCTCGAACTGTCCGACTTCGCGGGTAGCCAGCTGGTGGAGGTCCTGGGCGGCACACGATTTCCGCTGGTCGGTGACGGCCCCTACCCGATCGCCGCCGGGCCCCGTGACTGTTACTGGTTCACCATCGAGCCGGTCGTCTCCGAAAGCGAGGAGGGACCGAGACCACAGCTCCACCTGCGTGGAACCCTCGAGACCATATTTCGCGCCCGCATCCAGATACAGCGCGCCCTGGTCGTCGATATACCGTCACGTCGCTGGTTTCGCAGCAAGACCCAGACCATTCGCGGCGGGAGCCTTCTCGACGTCCTCGAACTTCCCGGGACCGAGTCCCGACTCGCATTCCTGCAGCTCGAGTATGCGCAAGGGGACCCGGAGACCTATGT
>JBAPYG010000346.1:0-4565 GCA_049284615.1 Acidimicrobiia bacterium | reverse complement strand
CGCCGGGGCGGTGGTCCTGCTCGCCGAGCTGGGCCACGATCTGGCGGGAGCCGCCTCTGGTCTCGCCTCCTATCGGGGCGTCGGCAGACGCTGGGAGCACAAAGGGACCGTGGCCGGGGTGGTTCTGTATGACGACTACGCCCACCATCCCACCGAGGTGGCAGCTGTCCTGGAGGCGGCAGCGAGCACGTCGAGCGGCCGCATATGGGCGGTCTTCCAGCCACATCTCTACTCACGAACCCAGCGTTTCCACGAGGAGTTCGGCGCCGCCCTGGCGCGTGCCGACGTTGCGGTCGTGACCGATGTCTTCGGGGCGCGGGAGGAGCCCGTCCCGGGGGTGACCGGTGAGCTGGTGGCCGACGCGGTGCGGGCCGCCGGGGGCACGGTCCACTACCTGCCCCATCGCTACGAGGTGGCCGGGTTCGTCGCCCCACGCGTCGAGCCGGGCGACCTGGTGATCAGTCTCGGCGCCGGGGACATAACCCTGCTCCACTCGGAGCTGGCACCGATGCTGGGGGCCAGGTCATGAGTGACATCGCCACCCTCGTGACCGATGGCATCGTCGCCGAGGACGTGCCCCTCGGGCCGCTGACCACATACAAGGCGGGTGGGCCGGCACGTCTCTTCGCCACCGTCGACACCCTGGCCCAGCTCCGGCGGGTCGTCGACAGCGGGCTTCCCCGGGAGCACCGGGTGCTGGTGTTGGGAAGGGGCTCGAATCTCGTCGTCGCCGACGCCGGCTTCGACGGCCTGGTCCTGCGCTTGGGAGGCGTCTTCGGTGACGTTTCCGTAGAGGGCGAGCGGGTCGTCGCCGGCTCGGCCGCACCTCTGGCCCGGGTCGCCCGGACCTCGGTCGACGCCGGCGTCCTCGGTCTCGAGTTCTTCGTGGGCATCCCCGGCTCGGTCGGAGGGGCGGTTCGGCAGAATGCCGGGTGTTTCGGGGTGGAGACCTCCGACTGCCTCGTCTCGGCACACCTGATCGACCTCCTCGACGGGGCCGAACGACATGTCGACGCAGATGGGCTCGACTTGGGCTACCGCCATTCCAACGTGGGGAGCCACGACCTGGTGGTCGCCGCCACCTTCCGGGGTGTCACCGGCTCGGTTGCCGCGGGCAAGGAGAAGATGCGCGAGATCACCCGCTGGCGCCGAGATCACCAGCCGGGTGGGACCCTCAACGCAGGCAGTGTGTTCAAGAACCCACCGGGCATCGCTGCCGGTGAGCTGATCGACGACCTCGGGCTCAAGGGGATGACCGAGGGTGACGTCTCGGTCTCCGGGAAGCACGCCAACTTCTTCGTGGCGGGGCCGAATGCCACCTCTGCCGACATCTACCGGCTGGTTGCCCGGGTGAAAGACACGGTTTTCGAGCGCTCGGGGACCATGCTTGAGCCGGAGATCCAATTCGTGGGATTCGAACGATGAGCATCGACCCCAGACTCGTCGAGCGACGCAAGACGGTCGCCGAGGACAACGCCAAGCGGAACGTCGGGCGTCTGCTCAAGTTCCTGGTCGCCCTGGTGATCGCCGGTGGGTTGGTCTGGCTCGTCTTCTCTCCCTGGCTCAGCGTCAGCCAGGTGGACACGACGGGCATCGTCTCCAGCGCGGCGAACTCGATCCTGGTCGAGAGGGGGGTGGTTGCCGGCACCCCCATGTTCCAGGTGAGGGAGTCGGCCACCGAGACCGCCCTACTCGCCGACCCATGGATCGCCGAGGCCGAGGTGAGCAAGCACTGGCCCAACGGGGTCGGTGTCGACATCGTGGAGCGGGCTCCCGTGGCGTGGACCAACACGGCCTCCGGTTGGACACGAAGGGCGATCGATGGCGTGGCCCTGCCTTCGGCGACCGAGCCCGACCTGCAGATGGGCAGGGTCGAGATGCCCGAGCTGGCCGATGTGGCGGCGCCCACCACACCCGACCTCCTTGGTGCCCTGGCGTTCATCGATGCGCTTCCGGCCGCACTGCGCCCCGACACCGTGGTCACTCGTCACGATGGCGAGCTGTGGGCGACCGTGTCGGGGTTCCAGGTTCGCCTGGGACGGGCGGTGGAGATGAAAGAGAAGGCCCTGAGTCTCCAGGCTCTCCTGGAGGAGCAGATCCCGTCAGGCTCCAGCCTCGTCCTCATAGCCCCCACCAACCCGGCGGTCATGACACCCCAGGGGAGAGACTCGCTGGCCGATGAGTCGGCCGAGACCGGGGACGACACCGAAGCAGATGCCGCGGCGAGCGACGACTGAGGATGATCTGATGAACGACTTGTCCACAGAGACCAGTCTCCCCACCCGGCCTAAACCTCTAGTTGAGAGTAAGGAATTGGGGGTTTACTTTGCCAATGTCTAACGGTAAACCTCTACTTCAACGTTTGATTCGAATCATTAATCGGAGGTCCCCGTGAGTAATGGAAGTGGTGGCTATCTCGCCGTCATCAAGGTGGTTGGCATCGGTGGAGGCGGGGTCAACGCCATCAACCGCATGGTCGAGGCCGGAGTTCGCGGGGTAGAGTTCATCGCCCTCAACACCGATGCCCAAGCGCTGTTGATGAGCGATGCCGACGTCAAGCTCGACATCGGCCGTGAGGTGACACGTGGGCTCGGCGCCGGTGCCAATCCCGAGATCGGACGTGCCGCCGCCGAAGAGCATCGTGCCGAGCTCGAAGAGGTCCTCAAGGGATCGGACATGGTGTTCATCACCGCCGGCGAAGGTGGTGGCACCGGGACGGGTGGCGCCCCCGTTGTGGCGGAGGTCGCCCGTTCCGTGGGCGCCCTCACCGTCGGAGTGGTGACACGGCCGTTCGGCTTCGAGGGGCGTCGCCGCGCCGTGAGCGCCGAACAGGGCATCGATTCGCTCAAGGACTCCGTGGACACCCTCATCGTGATACCCAACGACCGTCTCCTCGATGTCGGCGACCCCGATGCGCCCATGGCCGACACGTTCCGACTCGCAGACGAGGTCTTGATGAGTGGTGTCACCGGGATCACCGATCTGATCACCACGCCCGGCTTGATCAACGTCGACTTCGCCGACGTTCGCACCGTCATGTCCGATGCCGGGTCGGCAGTCATGGGGATCGGGAGGGCCACCGGTGAGAACCGGGCCCGTCAGGCGGCCGAGCGCGCCATCGCCTCCCCGATGCTCGAGGCTTCGATGGACGGCGCCAAGGGCGTGCTGCTCAGTGTCTCCGGCCCGACGTCGATGACGCTTCACGAAGCCACCGAGGCGGCGAGGGTCGTCTCCGACCACGCAGACGGCGAGGGAGACATCATCTTCGGTGCCATCATCGACGACGACCTCGGGGAGGAGATGAAGGTGACGGTCATCGCCGCCGGATTCGACGGCCGTCGTCGCCCCAACCGCCCGGTGCGCGCCAGCGATGAGTTCGCCATGGAGCCACGTGACGACGACGCACTCGACATCCCCACTTTCGTGCAGGGATGATCGAGCCCCCGGCACGTAGCGGGGTTGCCTTCAGCGAAGAGTCCGACCGAGATCTGCGACACGATCCCGAGGCGAGGGCCCAAGCAGCAACTCGCCTGGGCATCGACGGGCACTGGGCCACGGTCACCCAGGTTCACGGGGACGCAGTTCGCCATGTCGACACACCGGGGAACGCCGGTGAGGCCGACGCACTGTGGACGAGCGTTTCCGGCCTCCCACTCGCCATCTTCACCGCCGACTGCTTCGGTGTGGTCATGCACGCCACAGACGCAGTCGGGGTGGCCCACGCCGGATGGCGGGGAGCGGAGGCCGGTGTAGTCGGCCGGCTTCGAGAGGAGATGAGCGGAGCGGGGCACCCGCCCGTCCGCGCCGCCATCGGCCCCGGGATCGGCCCTTGTTGTTTCGAGGTGGGCGAGGAGGTGGCCGCCCGCTTCCAGACGAGCCGGGCCGACACCAGTTGGGGGACCGTCTCGGTCGACCTGCCCTCAGTGGTGCGGGCTCAACTCTCGGGTCTCGATGTGTGGTCGCTGGCGGCGTGCACCTTCCACGAACCGGGGTGGTTCAGTCACCGACGCGATGCCACGCCCCGCCGGCTCGCCTCGATCGGATGGCTCCAATGAGCTACGAGGAGGTCATGGATCGGGTGGCGCGGGCGGCCGACTCCGCCGGACGCGACCCCAAAGCCATCACCGTCGTCGCCGTCTCCAAGACCCACTCGGTCGACGAGATCATGGCCGTCTACGAGATGGGGCATCGTGACTTCGGGGAGAACAGGGCCCAGGAGCTCGTAGACAAGGCTCCTTGGCTTCCCGACGACATCCGCTGGCACTTCGTGGGCGCGCTGCAGTCCCGCAAGGCGCGCGCGGTCCGGCCCATCGTGTCTCTCCTCCACTCGATGGATCGCCGGTCGCTGGGCTCGGCGTGGATGAAGGGTCAGGGACACCCGCCGCCTGTCCTCGCCCAGGTGAACTTGGGCGACGAGGAGCAGAAGTCAGGGGTCGCCGCCGACGAGGTTTCCGGGGCCGTCGATTGGATGGTCTCTCTCGGTCTCGACGTCCAAGGTCTGATGGCCATCCCACCGATCCCGGAGCAGCCCGAAGACAGCCGTCCTCACTTCGCCAGACTTCGCC
>JBAPYG010000345.1:0-3658 GCA_049284615.1 Acidimicrobiia bacterium | reverse complement strand
GCTCCGGCTCGTTCCAGATCAGTCTGGCGGTGGCCGACGTGGCGAGAAACATCACGAGGAGCACCGGGATGGCAATGGCCGCGATCACGAACACCAGGTCGATCGTCTTGGCCAGCCAGAAGACCAGGGCCGCGATCGCGACCGCGACGCCGATGGCGATCAGTGTCTCATCGGCGGCGACCTGTCGGCTCACGACCAAGCCTGCGCCTAGCGCGAGCATCGCGATCATCACCCGATATGCGATCTCGGGGGCGCGGCCACCCACGGCGCCTGCAATGGCCAGAACACACCAGGCGACCACCGGGATCAGCAGGACGACGATCAACCCGAAGGTGACGATCTCCGTGGCATTGGTTCGGTTGGCCACGAAGACCTCGGGGTTCTGCCCGTAGATGTCGAGGATGGGTGCCACGAACGCAGCTGCACCGAGACCGCCGAGCACGGCCAGCCTCCGCCACATCGTCGAGGAGAACAACTCGCTCACAGCGGGAAAAGGTACCGGCAGCCGGCTCCAATCAGACATGTTCACACCCCTGCTTAACTTCTGGCGGGAAGCTCGCTCATCGTTCGTGGTGCGACACCCGGAAGCACTCGTGACACAGAGGCGTGTGCCGGGAACCGATTTCGCCCGATAGAGCGTCTTAATCCCCGAGGAGATGTCAATTGACCGATGACCGCCACGGCTTTCTTCGTCGCATCCGGTTGCGGATGCGTCTCGCCTGGCTCGCCGCCACCGCCCAGAGATATGCCCCCCATCTCGCGACGGGAGTCGCGGTTGCCCTGTTGGTGGGGTGGCTGACTCCTCTCTCGCAGGGGGTCTTGGTGGCGACCGGTCTGATCGCGATCTATGTGATCGCGCTGCTCATCGCGGCCATGGCTTTGCGAATCAGCGACTGGGACGCCTCGCGGGCGGCCGAACGTGGGCTGGGGGCCAAAGACGCATTGACCACTGCTCTCGAGTTCGACGACGAGGCGAACGGCGTGCATCGGGTCATCCAGGAGCGGGCCGATCGTCTCATCTCCGAATCCGACCCGGCATCGGCGATCCCGATCCACCCCGACCGCGCCCGGCTCGGTCAGTTGGGAGTCGCCGGGGCGCTGGCCCTTCTGATCGGCATCCTTCCGCCGCTGGGCTCGGCCCCCGCCCTGTCCGCAGATGTGGAGACGGCGATCGAGGCAGAGGCCGAGCAGATCGAGGCACTGGCCGAGGCCGTCGCCGCCGCCGACGTCGAGACCTCTGACGACGTGGTTGCCGAGCTGCAGCGTCTTGCCGAGGAGTTGCGTCAGGCGGAGACACTGGAACAGGCCTTGCAGTCGCTCGACAGCGCAGAGAAGCGTCTCGAGGGCATGGTCGATCCGGAGTTCCTGTCCCAGAAGGCCGCCGTTCAGGGTCTGGCCAGGGACCTGGCCCTCCGACCGCTCACCAGTGGGGCTCCTCTGGATGCCGCGTCTCAACTCGAGGAACTGGCTGCCGACCTGGGCTCTCTCTCCGAGCCCGAGCTGGCGGCCCTCGAAGACCGTCTCAACGACCTGGCCGGGTCCCAGGCCGCAGGCAACCCCACCCTCTCCAGCCAGTTGGCCGAGGCCGCCCGCTCCATCGGCACGGGAGATCTGAATTCGGCGGCCTCCTCGCTGCGACAGGCCGCCGCCGGCCAGCAGTCCGGTCTGAGTGACGCCCGGGGCCAGCAGGCACTCAGTGAGACCCAGCGCGGGGTCGAAGCGGCCCGGGCCCGTCTCAGCGGGGCGGCGACCTCGGCGGGGGACGGACAGGGACAAGGACAAGGACAAGGACAAGGACAAGGACAAGGACAAGGACAAGGACAAGGACAAGGACAAGGACAGGGGCAGGGGCAGGGGCAGGGGCAGGGTGGATCGGGTGGCACGCCCCAGGGTGGGGGTGCCAGCGGGGCCATATCCGGTGTGGCTCCCGGTGACGGCAATGCGGCCGGTCAGGGGGGCCAGGGAACCGTTGGCCAGGGGGCAGGCACCGACTACGGGTCCGAGGTGGGCACCGCCAGCATCTTCGACCCCATCGACCGTGGCAACGTCTCCGACATGTTGCAGGTCGCGATCGACGGGGGGAGCGGAAGCGGTGCGGTGGTCGGAACCGCCGACGCGCCCACGCAGACCGGCCAGAGCGTCGTCCCCTATGCCCAAGTTCTCCCCCAATACCTCAACCAGGCCGCCGACGCTCTCGGCGAGTTGCAGCTCCCCCCGTCGATGCGGAGCATCGTCCAGACCTATTTCGACCTGCTCGCCGACGAAGCCCGTTGAGGAGTGACCAGCATGGAACAAGCCGAACTGGACAGTTACGCGGCGACAGCCGCCGAGATCGAGGCTGCTGTCGGACAGCGCATCGCCGGTCAACCGGACTTGATACGCCAAACCCTGGTGGGTTTGCTCGCCGAAGGGCACGTCCTGCTCGAAGGGGTGCCCGGGCTGGGCAAGACCGAACTGGTCAAGGCCTTCTCCGAGGCCATTGGGGTTGGTTTCTCCAGGGTGCAGTTCACCCCGGATCTGATGCCGGCCGACATCGTGGGGACTCAGGTCCTCAAGGAGGACGACTCGGGGCATCGGCGCTTCGAGTATCAGGCCGGTCCGGTCTTCACCAACCTGTTGCTGGCGGACGAGATCAACCGCGCCACGCCGAAGACTCAGGCGGCGCTTCTGGAAGCGATGCAGGAGCGACACGTCACGGTCGCCGGTGAGACCCGATCACTTCCTCGCCCTTTTCTCGTGCTGGCGACTCAGAACCCGATCGAGCTGGAAGGCACCTATCCGCTCCCGGAGGCCCAGCTCGACCGTTTCATGTTCAAGGTGACCGTGAGCCCGCCTACGGCCGAGGTGCTCGAGGAAATCCTCCGTCGCACAACCGGCGGATCCGTTCCCGACGTGCCCCTGGCGGCCGACATAGACACGATCGGGGCGATGATCACGATGACCCCACGGCTCCCCGTGGCATCACATCTCGTCACGTATGTGTCCCGGATCATCGAAGCCACCCATCCCGACGGAGACACGGCCTCTCCCCCGGTCAAGCGATATGTTCGCTGGGGCTCATCCCCGCGAGGCGCCCAGTCGATGATCATGGCCGCAAAGGCGGCGGCCATGATCGACGGCCGGCCCCACGTCACCGCCGATGACATCCGCTGGGCGGCACCGGCAGCCCTGCGTCATCGTCTCGTGTTGGGCTACGAGGCAACTGCCGAGGGCGTGCGAGCGGACGCCATCATCGACGAGCTCATGCACGCCGTGCCCGAGCCCAGACCGGAGATCCGGGGCACACCTTGACCTTGCTCAGCCCGGCGCTGATGTCCCGGCTCGAGAATCTGCAGCTGAGCAGCCGACATCGGCTGATGGGGCGATTCGGTGGCGAGCACATCTCGAAGCGGTACGGGAACACCGTCGACTTCGCCGACTTCCGCGAGTACCACCCGGGCGACGACTTTCGACGTATCGACTATCACGTCCTGGCGCGGCTCGATCAAGTGCTGATCAAGCTGTTCGAGGCGGACGACGAGATCACCGTCAGGCTCCTGCTCGACACGTCGGCATCAATGACGGTGGGGGGCAAGATCACCCAGGCGAAACGTCTCGCGGCCGCCCTGGGATTCGTGGCCCTGACAGCACACGACTCTGTATCCGTTCACACCTTTCC
>JBAPYG010000344.1:0-2541 GCA_049284615.1 Acidimicrobiia bacterium | reverse complement strand
ATCTTGTTCACCATGAGATTCGAGCCACGGCCCGGGTGGAAGCTCTCCACGGCCGCCCAACTCCAGGACGAGGTCGTTCGTGTCGCCGGGATGCTGCTGATCATGGGTGCCCTCCACGGGCTGAACGTCTTGAGCCTCCCCCTCGTGGCGCGTCTTCTCGGGATGAGCCGCCAGCTCGAAGAGGACGTCCCGGCCAGCGGACTCTGAGTGCTCTGGCTCGCGGTCGTCACGGCCGAGAAGGCCACGTGGACCCCGGACGACGACGCACGGCGCGAATTCGTCGAGAAGGCCTACCACGCCGAGGCGGTGTCCCTCGTCCGCCTGGCGCGGCTCTTCACCGACGACCGGGCCGGTGCGGAGGACATCGTCCAGGAGGCGTTCATCAGACTCTTCCATGCCGCCCATCGGATCGACGACGAGACGAAGAGCGTTGCGTATCTCCGTTCGATCGTCCTCAACCTCGCCCGGGACCACAACCGACGCGGTCTCATGTCGCTCCGGCATCAAGACGCCATGATCGATCACCGGGTCCCCGACCAGCCGGATGAGCATGTCGCTCGCACCGAGAGCCATGCCGAGGTGCTGGAGGCGTTGTCTGCCCTGTCGCCCCGGCAACGCGACTGTCTGGTGCTTCGCTTCTATCTCGAGCTCTCCGAGTCCGAGATCGCAAGCACGCTCTCGATCTCACCGAATTCGGTGAAGACACATTGCCGACGCGGCTTGGAGTCGCTGTCGGCGATCCTGGGGACCGTGACGTGACCGTCGAGCAACGCCTTACCGAGGCGCTCGCCGAAGCCGACCGGGTTCAGCCGAGTATCGATCTCTTCGCCCGAGTGAGCACGAGCATCGCCGAGGACAGGGCTCGTCGCCGCCGTCGTATCTCGGTCATCGCCGGAGTCGTGGCATTCGCCGGCCTGATTGCGGTCTACCTCTGGTGGGCGGCCGATGTGACGACGGCGGGTGTCGTGATCGACGGCTGGGAGATGGTCCTCGCCCAGCTCACGATCTCGGTCGCCCTCCTCATCGCGATCGGTCCCAACATCAGGCGTTTCGCAGCGAGCTTCGTCGACGACGTCTTCCATCTGAGCCCTGCCACCGGCTCACGATTCCTGGCGGTCCTGGATGTCGCCTACTACGTCGCTTTCACGGGGCTGATACTGGTGGGAGCCGGCGATTGGGGGCTCGATGCGACTCTGGGATTCGGCCGCGCCCTCACCGACGCCGTCACCAGGCTGGCGACGTTCATGATGACCATGGGGATCCTCCACGCCCTCAACATCGCCGTCCTGCCCGTGATCGGGCTCATCTTCAACTCGATGGCCCGGGCCGATCTGAGGAGACGCGCCGGTGATGCGGCGCCACCGGCCTCGCTACGGGCGAGGAAGGCCGACGGCAATGCTCGAGGGTTCGCGGTCGCGGCCGTGGTGATCGCGGTATCGCTCCTGGCGCTGCTGATCGTCGGCCCGATCGGAGGATGGGTGCTCAATCTGCTCGATCAGGTCAACTGACCTGCTGGAGGATGTCTGTGGGCAACAGCAGGACGAAGGCGGCCAGGAGATTCCACCCCGAATGCAGGAAGATGGCGGGGCCGAGCCGGCCGGACCGCTGGGTGAGCCACCCCAGGATCAGGCCGAGTACGAAGATGGGGGGGAGCACGACCACAGCCGACTGCCACAGCATCTCCACGTCGAGACCCAGGACGTGCACCACGGAGAACGTCAGGGCACTTACGACCAGGGCGAATCTCTTCCCACGTGGCTCGAGGGCGCGGAGAAGGACGCCGCGGAACATCAGTTCCTCGGTGACGGGGGCCAGGACCACCGCGGCGAGGATGAGCCCGACCTGGAGGAGACGGGAATCCGCACCGGCGATCACGTCGGCCACTTCCTGGGGGGCCCGACCATCGGGGAACAGGAGATTGGAGATGGGGACCAACAACAGGGCCATCGCGACCTGCAGGATGAGCCCCAGGGCGATGTAGCCGAAGTCACCGGGCTGGATGGCAAATCCGACGTCGGGATTCTTCTTGGCCCGGGCCACCAGCCAGAAGGCCCCGAGATTGCCGATGTACTGGCCGGCGAGACCCATGAGGATCAAGAAGTCTTCGTCCCCAATGACGACACCGACGGCGTAGAAGAGGCCCGTGCCGAGTAGACCGCCGAACCAGATGAGGATGAAGTCGACGACGGACCAGGACCTTGGCACCGCGCCGGAGCCTACTGGTCACCACCCACTGTTACGCTGCGAGCCAAGCGCTGGACAAGGATCTGACCCATGGAAATCGACATCGGCATCGGCAAATAGGGTCGTCAGGCCTTCGGCTTCGACGACATCGCAATCGTCCCTTCCCGACGGACCAGAGACCCCGATGACGTTGATATCTCCTGGCAGCTCGACGCGTTCAAATTCGACCTGCCGATGATGGGATCGGCCATGGACTCGGCGATCAGCCCGTTGACCGCCATCACCATCGGCAAGCTGGGGGGGCTGGCCGTCCTCAACCTCGAGGGTCTGTGGACCCGGTACGAAGACCCGGCTCCC
>JBAPYG010000343.1:0-2062 GCA_049284615.1 Acidimicrobiia bacterium | reverse complement strand
GTCATGACCGGGGCCCTGTTGACCGTGAAGTGAATGTATGTGTCCGCACCCAGCATCTCGGTAACCTCGACCGGGGCCTGCATCGTACGGTTTGGATCGGGCCCGACGACCGATGCGGCTTCCAGATTGTTGGGCCTGACACCCACAACGATCTCCTTGTTCATCCAGGTTTCGATGCCGGGGTGTTTGTCCAGCGCCGATGGCGACACGAGCAACCGCGTCTGGGGTAGCACCGCCCAAACATCATCGCCCTCGCCGGACTCAAGGTGACCATAGGTCAGGTTCATGGCGGGGCTGCCTATGAAGCCTGCCACAAACAGGTTGTCAGGGCTATCGAACAACTCGGTCGGCGGACCGACTTGCTGGAGGTTGTACGGCGCACGCGGCGACACGGCCCGCAACACTGCCACCCGGTCCCCGAGCGTCATGGCCTCTACCTGATCGTGTGTGACATAGACGGTGGTCGTGCCGAGCCGAGCATGCAGTCGCTCCAACTCGGATCTCATTTGCACTCTCAGCTTGGCATCGAGATTGGAGAGAGGCTCATCCATTAGGAATGCGGCCGGCTCTCGCACGAGGGCGCGACCCATTGCAACTCGCTGACGCTGGCCGCCGGAGAGATGGGCCGGCTTGCGCTCCAACAACTCTCCGATCTCCAGGATGTCTGCCGACTCGTGCACTCGTCGCTCGATCTCTCCCTTGTCGATCTTCCGCAACTTCAGGCCAAAAGCCATGTTGTCGTATACGGTCATATGTGGATACAACGCGTAGTTCTGGAAGACCATCGCGATATCGCGATCCTTGGGTGGGATATCGTTCACAATCCGGTCGCCGATCTTCAGGGTTCCCTCGGATATCTCTTCGAGGCCGGCGATCATCCTCAGAATTGTCGACTTCCCGCAGCCGGAAGGCCCGACGAGGACCAAGAACTCGCCGTCTTTGATTTCGAGATCCACGCTGCCGACGGCACGGGTTCCACCTGCGTAGATCTTCCCGAGATTCTCCATGGTGATCGCGGCCATTGGTTCTTTCCCTTTCCGCAACGTGTTCCGCTGAACTCAGACAGTAGCGCAGGCGGCGTTTTCACGCCTGAAACACCGGAATTCGCGATGCGGCCGCGTGTGTTGTACGACTTGTGACCCGTGCCACACTGGTAGCAGCCTTGATTCTCGGGTTCGGTGGGGCCGTGGCTTTGGGTGTTCTGCTGTTCGACAACGATCTAACCCCAACCCCGCCTAACGCTGTGGAGACACATCTCGTGTACGACATCGAGCGCGATCCAGACGTGCCCGATCTTCCATTCGACGACAACCCGGACCCGAGTCAATGCGGTATCCCGGTGCAATGGGGAGATGGGGGCCGGGCATGGCTCTCTGGCGTCTGGGAGGGGGAGCTCATTCAGCCAGAGGTTCTGCTGTACGACAGCCATCTGCGAACCAGTGTCTCCTGGTCCGCCCCCCACGGCACTGAAGTCGAGATAGTTCTCTTCCAGGAGAACCCCGTGCTCGACTACTACTTCGTTCGCGTTCTGGGAGACGTCGCCCAAGCGGGTTGGGTGCCCGAGCCGTTCCTTTCCTTCCATCCGGTGGCGTAACCGCGGCGACCCTCTCTAACCTCATCCTGGTGAGCAGAGCGGGGGAGAATCAGGAGCCATCAGAAAAGCGGCGATGGCTCGCGATCCTGTTGGCGACGGCCCTGTCGCTGGCCGTCTACATCATCTTCATCTACTCATTGGCCGCGGCATCGGGTGACGAGGTCATATTCGCAGGTGGGCTCCTGGGGATCGGCTTGGGACTCGTTCCTTGTGTCTTCGCCATCGCAGCCTTCGTATCCCAGAATCCAACGAGCGTGAAGGCGACTCTGTGGGCGACCGGGTTGTGGGTGCTCGCCGTCGTCATCCTCTTCTTCGATGTGCCGACGGGCCTGGTAGCTGGTTTCGGAGCTGGAGGCATGGTGGCCTTTCGCCTGGGGAATGAAAACTCATACAGGGCTCGCGCCGTCGCGGTGGCGCTGTGCGCTCTCTACACATTCATAATGTTGAGGATCTCCCCTGAGCTCGGGC
>JBAPYG010000342.1:0-4107 GCA_049284615.1 Acidimicrobiia bacterium | reverse complement strand
AGTGAGGTCGTCGTGTCGGAAGAGACCGTGGAGTCCCTCCCAGGCATAGGCGTAGCCGTTGGCAGCCAGGGCCGGTATGTATCCGGGGTCGAGGTTGACGTCGCCGGTGCCCGAGATCACGAGCGTTCCCTTGGGTGGCGAGGTCGTGGTGGTCGTGCTCGATGTGGTGGTCGTGGTGGACGTGGTCGTCGTAGTCGACGTGGGTGTCGAGGAAGACGTGGTCGACGAACCTGGCACCGCCACGGGCAGAGTGGCATCTGGCTCGCTGGCGGTGCCCACCTGCACCAGGCCGAAGATGAGGCCCCCGGCGGCCAGTGTGCCCACGACGCCAGCCCAGGTCTTGATCGCGGAAGGGGACATCGGACCCCAAATCGTACGAGTCGGGCGCCCCTACCCGGTGTCATGCCCGGGAGCGCCCCGGTTCGAGGTCTACAGGATCTGACCAAGGAAGAGCTTCGTTCGCTCCTCCTGGGGGTCGGTGAAGAAATGCTCGGGGGTCCCGACTTCGACTATCTGACCGTCGGCCATGAACACCACCCGGTCGGCCACCTCCCGTGCGAAGCCCATCTCGTGGGTGACCACCATCATCGTCATGCCATCGCGGGCGAGGTCCTTCATCGTGTCCAGCACCTCGCCGATCATCTCGGGGTCGAGCGCCGATGTCGGCTCGTCGAAGAGCATCACCTTGGGTCTCATCGCCAGTGATCGGGCGATGGCGACCCTTTGCTGCTGGCCACCGGAGAGCTGACCCGGGTACTTCCTCGCCTGCTCGGGGATCCTCACCCGCTCCAACAGCTCCATGGCAAGCTTCTCGGCCTCGTCCTTCGGGACCCGTCTCACCTGGCGCGGGGCCAGAGTCACGTTGTCGATCACCGAGAGATGAGGGAACAGATTGAACTGCTGGAAGACCATCCCGGTCTCACGTCGGATCTCCTGGATGTTGCGCACGTCCTCGCTCAGCTCGATCCCATCGACGACGATCCGCCCGTTGTCGTGCTCCTCGAGGCGATTTATGCAACGGATCATCGTCGATTTCCCAGACCCGGAGGGGCCGATGACGACCACGACCTCCTGTCGCCCGATCTTGAGGTTGATGTCCTTCAGGGCCTGGAAGGAGCCGAAGAACTTGTCGACGCCCTCCAGCTCGATGATGGGCTCGCCCACGGACTGCGTGGCGTCCGCAAACACCTGATCGTTTCTCGCCGTCATCGCGTTCCAACTCCTAACTTGCGCTCGAGCCTCTGGCTCTCTCTCGACATCGTGAACGAACCGACCCAGAACATGAATCCTACGAACACCAGCGTCTCGATGATCAAACCCTGTCCCCGGAAGGCCTCCTGCTGGGTGATGGCCTGGGCCCCCTGGAGAAGATCGAATATGCCCAGCGCCAGGCCGGCGAGCGTGGTGTCCTTGAACAGAGAGATGAACTGGCCGATCTGCGCCGGAATGACGTTGCGCAACGCCTGCGGCAACACGATGCGACTCATCTGCTTGAACGGGCTGAGCCCGAGCGCCTTGGCGGCCTCACCCTGGCCATTGGGCACCGACTGGAGACCGCCACGCACGATCTCCGCGATGTAGGCCGCGGTGAAGATGGTGAACGTGACGATGGCCCTTATCACCTTGGAGGGGGCAATCGACTCCGGCACGAAGAACTCCAGCGATACGTTTGCGAGCAGGAGCAGCACATACAACGGTGCGCCCCGCACGAACTCGATGTAGGTGATCGACATCCACTGGATGAGACGCAGCTTCGATCGCCGCCCCAAGGCGAGGAGGACGCCGAAGGGGAACGACAGGATGATGCCGGCCGCGGCGGCACTGATGTTGAACAGGAAGCCCTCCCACTCTGCCAGGGGCACTGCGTCTGCCAGGTAGACGTAGACCAAGATGGGAGTGGCGGCCATGAGGAGAAGGCCGAGACGGGAGGCCCAGACCGGCAGGGCCGCCCTTCCGATCGCTCCGCCGAGCACACGACCCAGCCAGCCGGCGAACACGGCTGACACGGCGAAGATCCACGGTCCCGACGTGTCCGTGAGCGACAGCAGGAGAAGGACGGTGGCGATCATGAGGCCAAAACGTCGGGCCAGGTCGACGAGTCGGCTGGTGGGTGTCATTTCGGCTATCGAGGAGGTGCCTCTGGTCTTCTGGCGCTCGGCGATCAGCCCGGCGATGAGACCGCCCCAGAGAGCCAAAGTGGAGACTGCGACGGCGATGCGAGGCAGGTGTGCCACCGGCCAGCGCCCCACCATCAGGAGCTTCAGGTTGACCTGGATGATCTCCCAGCGTGCGTTGACGAAAACGAAGCCGGCGAACCTGACGACCACGTAGATGCCGACTGCACCGAACACCACGGTGAGGGCCCCGTCTCGCCAGGAGGAGAAGAGGTTCTTGCGGAGCCAGGCCCCGACTCCCCGCGAATGGCGTGTGACGCCCGAGCGGACCGCCGTCATCGTTCCACCAGCTTGAAGCGGCTGTTCGCCAGGTTCACAAAACCGGAGGTCACCAATGAGATGATCACGTAGAAGACGAGGGCCAGTGCGAACGCCGGCACCGCTGGAGAGCCGTTGCCCACGGTCACCTGGGTGACATTGGTCAGCTCGAAATAGGCGAAGCCGGCGCCCAGCGACGAGTTCTTGATCAGATTGAGGTACTGGTTGCCAAGTGGTGGTATGGCGATCCGCATCGCCTGAGGGAGGATGACGTTCCACATTCGCTGGAATCCACTCAATGCCAGTGCGCTGGCGGCCTCACCCTGACCCTTGGGGACGGCCTGTATCGATCCGCGAACGATCTCGGCGATGTGACTCGCTGTGTAGAGCACCAACGCGACCAAGACGGCGAAGAATGAAGGGTCGACGCGGATACCCCCTGCGATCTGACGACCGTCGACGTGGGGGAGCGTCATCTCGGCACCGAGGAGCAGCCAGCCCACGACCAGTGTGATCAAGAAGAACGCCCCACCTATGAGCCCGGCATGTGAGGGCGCCCCGGTGCGGTCGGAGACCGACTTGCGCCACCGGGCGAGGAGCCACCAGCCGACGACGCCGATCAAGAGGACGGCGAGCAGGGAGAGACCTGTCGTGTTCTGATACCAGGGGACACCGATCCCGCGATTGGACACCACGAGCCAGGACAGGACCCAGGCTTCCTGGATGGTGGGCATCACCTGCAGGATCAGCCCGAGGAAGGTGAAGGTCATTATGACCAGCAAGGGGATGTTTCTGATCACCTCGACATACACGGCCGAGAGCTTTCCCACCACCCAGTTCTTGGACAGTCGCCCGATGCCGATCAGGGTCCCGAGGACGGTGGCGAGGATTATCCCCACCACCGAGACACGCAGCGTGTTGAGGATGCCAACCACATATGCGCTGCGCACCGGGGAGTTCGGGTTGAAGTCGGCGCCGGGGATGTCGAAGGTGGTTGGGTTTTCTAGGAACCTGAAGCTGGTAGGTATCCCGCTGGAAGCCGTGTTCTCCCGATAGTTACCGAAGAGCCAGTAGACGACGGCCGCCACCACGGCGAAGACCGCCAGCTGGAACAGCCAGGAGAGAACACGGACGTTCCGGTAGAACGGCGGGCGTGAGCCGGCTCTTGTGGTGGTCATTCACAAGTTTGGTGTTGGGGAGCAGCGATCTGCCACTCCCCAACCCATTCACCTGTCTACTTGTAAGCGGGGGGTGCGTACAACAGACCCCCGTCGTACCACTGGGCGTTGAGCCCACGCTGTAGACCCAGCGGAGCGAGGTTCTCCTCGAAGATCTCGCCATAGTTGCCGACCTGACTGATGACCTGATAGGCGTAGTCGGTGGGAAGACCGAGCCCGGGGTCGAAAGTCGTGGTGTTGCCATCGGCGTCCTCGAACTCTCCACCCAGGAATGCCACGATGTTCGTGTCCTCCGAGTTGAGCATCTCGTCGACGTTCTCAGACGTGATGCCGAACTCCTCGGCCTGGATGGTGGCGATGACGGCCCAGTTGACCGCCTGGGCCCATGGGGTGTCACCGTCGAGAACGGCGGGGGCCAACGGCTCCTTGGAGAAGATCTCGGGCAGGATCACCAGAGCATCGGGGCCATCGGGGTAGACCGAGCGCAAACCGACCAG
>JBAPYG010000341.1:0-2097 GCA_049284615.1 Acidimicrobiia bacterium | reverse complement strand
GGCTTGTCGACCGATTGCGAGCGACGAAAAGCGACGGTGAATGCTCCTATTGCTCCGAAGATGGCGATCACGGCCACGGCGATGAGGGCGATGTTCGAGGCCGTCATTCGAAGTTGACCCAGTCTTTCAAGTCGTCGAAGAACACGCCATCACGCCACGGATACGTGAAGTTGAAGCCCTGCCCTCGGAATAGCACGCCGAAGATGGTGAGAGTCGCCGAGCCGGCCAGGAAGATCGAGTAGAGCATGATGGCGTACCTGCGATCGGTGGGGCGGGTCGAGGGGTTCTTGTCGATGTAGGGAATCATCATGAACCCGATCATCCCGATGAACAGCGGGACCATCACGCCGGCGATCTGTGGGTCGAAGTACGACAGCAGCTCCTGCAGCCCCAGGAAGTACCAAGGGGCCTTCGAGGGGTTGGGCGTGGCGTTGAAGTTCGCCGGCTCCAGGAGGGGAGAGTGGATGACCACGGCCATGATCACGAGCAGCCCGGTTATCGCCAGGAGCGCGCCGAACTCCATGAGCATGAGGTGCGGCCAGGTGTTGACCTTGTCCGTGGGCTCGGCCTTGACGTTCTGGATGGCGCGCGCCTTGACCACGGTGAGGAGACGCTGGGTGCGCACACCTTCGGGCAGCCCCGCCGGCGGGACGGAGGGACGGGGGGACACCACCGATGCCACCTTGCCGTTACCCGAGCCGTTGGGAGAGCCATTCGGCGACGGCGCACCCGGATCCTCGATGTCGACGGCGGGAATCGGGGTCTCGGGCTCGGCCTCGGCCTGAGTCTCTTCGGCGACGGCCACGGCGCCGGCCTCGGCCACCATCGCAGCGGGAGACTCCTCGGGTGTCTCGGCGCTCACCGGGGTGTCGGCAGCAGCGGCGACTTTCGGCTCCTCCGGCGCGACATCCTGTTCCATCTCGGCCTCGACCTCAGGGGTCTCCGCGTCGGCATCCTCTTCGGAGGGCACCTCTTCGACGGGCGCGGGTGCGTCCTCGTCGAGGGACACCTCTTCGATGTCGGGGGCGGCGGGGTCGGGCTGGGGCACCTCGACCGGTGGGCCTTCGCCCTTCATCTCCGCGAGCACCTGCTCGACGGGCACGCCCAGTGCCTTCGCCTTGGCTTCTGCCGAACGTCTGAGGAGGTCTTCTGGGATCTCAACCATGCATAGCTCCTAGAGGGGTCCCGAGATTCCGCCGTCCTTGCGGACCCGCCAGAAGTGGACGGCCATGAAGATCACGATGATGAACGGGAAGGCGAGGACGTGTAAGACATAGAAGCGGAGCAGGGTGGCCCCGGTCACCTCCACCCCGGCCAGTAGAGCGAACTTGATCTGGTCGCCGATGACCGGTGAGAAACCCGCCATGTTCGACCCGACCGTCACCGCCCACAGGGCCAACTGGTCCCAGGGCAGGAGATAGCCCGAGAACGAGAGGAAGAGCGTCAGGAACAGCAACACGACCCCGACCACCCAGTTGAACTCGCGTGGTGGCTTGTAGGCGCCGTGATAGAAGACGCGGCTCATGTGGAGGAAGACCGAGAGCACCATGAGGTGGGCACCCCAACGATGCAGGTTGCGCACCAACGAGCCAAACGCCACCTGGGTGGAGAGGGCCTCCATGTCCGAGTAGGCGATCTCCGCGGTCGGCGTGTAATAGAACATCAGGAAGATGCCGGTGATCGTCAACAGTATGAAGAGGAAGAAGCTGAGCCCACCGAGGCACAACGTGTAGGAGAGCTTCACCCCGTGCCGCTTAACCTTCACCGGGTGGAGGTGATAGAGCACGTTGTTCATCACCACATAGGAGCGATTCCTGGGGCTGTCCGAATATCCCTCTTTGAAAGGGGAGCCCGGCCTCATTATCGACTCGGCGAGTTGCGAGCTCCAGAGCTTGTCGGTGCCTTCCTTGATCCGGTCTCTCAGCCCGACCTTGCCGTTTCCGTTAGCCATAAACCTGCAAGTCCTCCTACCAGCGCATCCCGTACGAGTACCCGTTCTTGAAGTCGCGCTGCCCGGTGTCGAAGTCCCAGGGGCGACGGTCCAAGCCCAGCTCGGTGGCCTGGTCTGCCAGCGAACCCTCGAACTTGCCCAATGAT
>JBAPYG010000340.1:0-7014 GCA_049284615.1 Acidimicrobiia bacterium | reverse complement strand
GCCCTCCGATGTAGCGCTCACCCGAGGAGTCCGGAGTCTGCTCGCCGCTGTCGACGACGGAACTCGGGGGCTCCTCGTCCTCGACAGCGTGGACCAACTGAGCACACAGAGCTCGATAGACGTCGTCGGCGCCATCATGGCGGGCGCCGGTGAGAAGCTCCGGGTCCTGATCGGATCGCGTCCCATTGCAGACCTCCCGACTCCGCTGCTGCGCTCGCGTGGCTCGCTCCTGGAGCTCACCCCACAGGACCTGGCCATGACCGACAGCGAAGTCCGTGAGCTCTTCGACACCCTCGACCTCGATCCGGATGGAGTAGATGGGGTCATCGACCAGACCGAGGGCTGGCCGGTCGGCGTTTATCTGAGTGCCCTCGCCATTCAGACCGGCGCGACTCATCCCGACACGTGGGAGTTCAAAGGAGACCATGTCTACCTCACCGAGTACCTGCGCCAGGAGCTCATGAAAGACGTAGGAGACGAGTTGGAGTCCTTCCTGCTCCGCTCCTCGCTGCTCTCTCGTCTGTCAGGAGAGCTCTGCGACTACGTTCTCCAGGTCGAAGGCTCGGCCGCGACCCTCCATCGGCTGGAGACCTCGAATCTCCTCATAGTTCCGATGGACCATGCCCGGAACTGGTACCGATATCACATTCTGCTCCGCGACTACCTGAGGAACGACCTTCACGATCGCCATCCGGAACTGGAGCGCGGGCTCCATGTGCGGGCCGCCGAGTGGTACAGGTCGAAGGGCTTCACAGAGCTGGCCATGGAGCACAGCCGTCGGGCGGGGGACGATGAAACCTTCGTCGACCTGGTCGAGCAGTGGAGCCGGCGGTTCTATGCGGAGGGCCGCAGCGAGACGGTATCACGATGGATGGACCATCTCGAGAAGACGGATAAGCTCGCCGAGCATCCCGAGCTCGCAGCGACCGGCGCGATAGTACGCGCTCTCGATGGCGATGCCGGAGGTGCGGAGCGGTTGGTGCGCTTCGCGCTCTATGACATGTCCGGGCAAACCCGACCCCGGGCTGACCTCGGGCCCGTGTCCTTGATCCTGCGCTCGTATCAGGCCGCGCACGGCGTGGAGCAGGCCATGCAGGACGCCGAGAGTGCATATGGCAAGCTGCAGCACCCTGGTGGTTGGACCCCGGCCTCCCTGGGTGCCATCGCCGTCGCCACGATTGCCGCGGAGGGGTTGGAGGCCGCCGATCCCGTCGTGAGCGACGCCCTCTGGCGTGGAGACGCCATAGTGGCTCATCCGATGTCGACCTTCGCCAAGGCGGTTCGGGGCGGTGTATCGATCCTGCGCGGCGATTGGGAGCGCGCCGGCGAGTTCATCGGGGACGCCTTGGACGAGATCGAGCAAAACGGCCTCACCGCATACGCCACGAGTCGTCTTGCTTACATACTCGCCTCTCGCCTGGCCCTGCACGATGGGAACGTCGAGAAGGCCGGCGCCTACATCGGGGCAGCGTCGGCGCTCAGGCCACGTCTCACCGTCGCCCTACCCATCCTCTCGGTGATGAACTTGCAACAGGAAGCCGTTGCCTACATCGAGTTGGCCGACATCGCGGGCGCTCGACGGGTCATGAGAGACGCCTCCGACATCCTCGCACTCAGGCCGCGACTCGGGGTCCTGGCGGTCGAGCACGAGAGTCTGAGGGAACGGCTCGCATCGCTGCCTGCCGGCTCGGTCGGCGCATCGTCATTGACCAAGGCGGAGCTGCGTCTCCTCCCCTTCCTGGTCACGCATCTCACCTACCCCGAGATCGGTGAGCGTCTATACATCTCACGTCACACCGTGAAGACACAGGCCATGTCCATCTTCAGGAAGTTGGGGGTGTCGTCACGAAGTGAGGCGGTCGAACAGGCGGCGAAGATCGGCCTGATCCAGGGGTGACATCACCTGTGCCCGGGGAGACCGTGGAACCGGTCAGCCCTGGGCGACTCTCGACCTGCCGACTGGAAGCAGCAGATATGCGCCCAGGAAGAAGCACACGGCACCGACGAAGGTCCCCAGATTCACCAAACCGATGTTCACGACATCCCCGGTCGTGGGCAGGGTGAACGCAGCGAGGGCCGACAACATGAAGGAGATCGAGCCCACGTAGTTCAGGGCGGCCATCCACCACTCTGCATTGGCACGGTCGACACACCACAGACCACCACACACCGCCAGCCAAGCCAGATGGCTGGCAACGAGAAAGGCTATCGACCCAAAGAAGTCGGGAGCCCAGATGAGCTCGTTCACCTGATCAGCCGGCACGGACAGGAAGGCAGCCCTGAAGGTGTTGATGTTGAAGAAGACCATGCCGAGCAGTTGGACGACGACGGCCCAGAGGACTTTGCGATCCCCGGGGGGATCACGACGAAGCTGGAGCAACTGGGTGAGCCCGGCCGAGGTGAAGAACACCGACCCCACGAAGAAGGTCACCCCCACGACCTGGCCGGGCAGATTGTCGAAATACGGTGGGAAGGCGCCCAGCGCGAAGCAGGTCGACCCGATCATGAAGAAGATCCCCGCCCGACGCGACAGGGGGTCCCCGGCTCCTGTGAGTCGACGCCGCCAGACCGAGTCGGGCTCGCTGCTCAACGTGAGGTCAGTGGGCGAACCCGCTCTTGGGCTCGGGATGCATCGGTGGGAACTCGTCGAGATGCTTCACGACACCGTTCAGATCAGCGATCAGCGCATCGGCGAGGTCCATGTCGAACCCCTCGCGCACGACCACCCTGAGGACCGCGACATCGGTCGCGTCCTCGGGCATCGTGTAGGCGGGCACCTGCCAGCCGTGCTTGCGCAACTCATCGGAGATGTGGAAGACGGTGTATTTGTCGACGTCGTCCTGGAGCCTGAAGGCCAGAACCGGGATGGCAGAGCCATCACTCACCACCTCGAAGACTCCTATGTCATCGACAGCGCGTGAGATGTGCATGGCGACCTCCCGGAGAGTCTCCATCACACTCCTGTAGCCCTCCCGTCCGAGCCGGAGGAAGTTGTAGTACTGACCCACGATCTGGTTGCCAGGGCGTGAGAAGTTCAAGGTGAAGGTCGGCATGTCGCCGCCGAGGTAGTTGACATGGAATACGAGATCCGCCGGCAGGTCCTCGGCAGACCGCCAAACGACGAACCCGACACCCGGGTAGGTGAGCCCGTATTTGTGACCCGAGACGTTGATCGACTTGACCTGGGGAAGACGGAAGTCCCACTTCAGGTCGGGATGGAGGAAGGGCGCCACGAACCCGCCACTCGCCGCATCGACATGTATCGGTATGTCGAGGTCGTGCTCGGCGTTGTAGACGACGATCCTGTCGTGGACCTCTTCGATGGGCTCGAACTCACCGGTGTACGTGGTGCCGAGAATCGGGATGACACCGATGGTGTTCTCGTCGACCCGCTCCATCACGTCATCGGGGTCGATCACATACCGACCTTTATTCATGGGGACGTAACGAGCCTCGACCTCCCAGTAACGACAGAACTTCTCCCACACCACCTGGACGTTGCTCCCCATGACCATGTTCGGGATCGCCGAGGAGCCGAGGGCGGGCTCACCGCGCATCTCACGCCAACGCCATTTCATGGCCATGCCGGCAAGCATCACTGCCTCGCTCGAGCCAATCGTGGACGCGCCGATCGCATTACCGCCATCCGACGGGGCGTGGAACAGATCGGCGACGATGTTCACACAACGAGTCTCGATGTCGGCGGTGACCGGGTACTCGTCCTTGTCGATCATGTTCTTGTCGAACGTCTCCGCCATCAGCATCTCGGCCTCAGGCTCCATCCACGTGGTGACGAACGTCGCCATGTTCAGACGCGAGCTGCCGTCGAGCATGAGCTGGTCGTGGATGTGGCGATAGATGGAGACGGGGTCCGAAGACTCGTCGGGCATCCGATACCGGGGCATGTGCCCGAGACCGAGCCTCCCTGCATACGCCAACGGGACGGTTTCCCTGTCGCTCAGGTGTTCACGGTTCAATGGGTGCGTCCTTCTTGGTCGATGGGTCGGGCCTTGTGGGTCTCATTGCTGGGACATTGCGATTCGGAGCCGATCCTCATCGGTGATGAAATGGTCGTGATCGTCGTCGCCCACATCGAGTTGGACCCATTCGATCTTCCCGTTGAATTTGCTCGTCGCCGCCGTGTAGTCGGAGGCAACCGTAGTGCCGGTCTCCCGACCGATGTCGGTGGTCTCGTCGGCGGAGAAGATCATCGGCATGGTCACCTCGACTCTCCCCACCCCCACCTGGTTCCCATCGTGGAAGAGGGTGACGTTGCCGCCCTTGGCCAGGCCGCCGCCGTCATAGGCGAACTCCATCCGCAGCTGATGGTCACCAGAAGGGATGGTCTGCTCGGCCGTGACGGAGAACTCCTGGACGCCGAGGACGTTGTAGGCGAACTTGAGACGGCCGTCCTTGGCATATACCGCCCAACCGCCGAACCGACCACCCTGGGCGATTATCACGCCGTTCGCCCCCTCGTCGGGGACCGTCACATTGGAAGTGACCGTGAACGACTTGTTCTTCATGTTCACGACACTGTTCTCGGAGAGCCTGCCCATGCCGGAGAAGAAAACCTGGGACTTACCCTGCACCAGGACCGGGCGACCGGCCAGGTCGGAGTTGATCCTCTCCCCGGTTCGGTCGTCGATCGGGATCACGTTGTATTTGGTGGCTTCGATCAGCCAGAGCCGTTGCAGCTCATGGAGCTTGTCCGGCATCTCGGACGCCAGATCGTGAGCCTGGGTCCAGTCCTCGCCTCCGTCGTACAGCTCCCAGACGTCTTCGTCGAGGGGCGGCACCTGCTCCCCCTGAAGGATCCAGGGGGTCTTGTGCTTGGTCACCGCACTCCAACCCTTGTGGTAGATGCCACGGTTGCCGAACATCTCGAAATACTGCAGGTCGTGCTTCTCGGGGGCATCGGCGTCGTTGAAGCTGTAGAGCATCGACGTGCCCTCCATTGGAGACTGCATCACCCCATTTACGAATGCCGGCTCGGGCAGACCTGCCGCCTCGAGGACTGTCGGAGCCACATCGATGCAATGGGTGAACTGGTGACGGATCCCACCCTTCTCCTGGATGCCTGCGGGCCAGTGCACGATCGTCCCGTTGCGAGTGCCACCCCAATGTGACGCCACCTGCTTGGTCCACTGGTACGGGGTGTTCAGGGCGTGGGCCCAGCCGATCGAATAGTGGTTGTAAGACGACGGTGAGCCGAACTCGTCCATCTTGGAAAGTAGGAACTCGTCGGTCTCGATCTCGGCCATCCCGTTGAAGTTGGACATCTCGTTGAACGCACCGCGGATGGTCCCCTCGGCGGAAGCGCCGTTGTCGCCGATGATGTAATAGATCAACGTGTTGTCCAGGATCCCGAGGTCCTCGACGGCGTCGATCACGCGGCCGATGTGATGGTCGGTGTGCTCGAGAAACCCGGCATAGACCTCCATCTGACGCGCCAGCACCGGCTTGAGCTCGTCGTCCATCTCGTCCCATTGGGTGATCAGGGCGTTTCGCTCGGTCAGTTCGGCATCGGGGGCGATGACGCCCATCTCCTTCTGACGGGCGAAGATCTTCTCACGAAGGGCGTCCCAACCATCGTCGAACTGGCCCTTGTACTTGTCCGCCCACTCCTTGGGCACGTGATGGGGTGCATGTGTGGCACCTGGTGCGAAGTATGCGAAGAACGGCTTGTCGCCCATCAAGGCCTTCTGCTGATGGATCCAGGCGATCGCCTTGTCGGCGAGATCCTCGGTGAGGTGATAGCCCTCCTCGGGAGTGGCGGGCGGCTCGACGGGAGTGGTTCCTTCGTAGAGGGCCGGGTCCCACTGGTTGTTCTCGCCGCCTATGAACCCGTAGAAGTACTCGAAGCCGCCACCGCCGGCGGGCCAGGCGTCGAACGGTCCCATCGGCGAGGACTGCCACACCGGGACCTCGTGACATTTGCCGAACATCGCGGTCGAGTAGCCGTTCAACTTCAGGGTTTCGGCGACCGGAGCCTTGGTGTTGGGACGCAGCGAGTTGTTGCCAGGCGCCGACGTCGCAACCTCGGTGATCCCGCCCATGCCTACCGAGTGATGGTTTCGACCGGTGAGCATGGCCTGTCGGGTCGGGGCGCAGAGGGCGGTGGTGTGGAAGCGTGTGTACTTGAGACCCGTGGCGGCCAGCTTCTCGGCGTTCGGCGTGTTTGCCGGGCCGCCAAACGCGCTCGAAGCGCCAAAGCCGACGTCATCCACCAGGATCACCAGGACGTTCGGAGCTCCCTCCGGGGGCAGCAGGGGCTCGATCGGTGGATAGCTGGTCTCCGGGTCCTTGGCGTCGTAGGTAGTCAAGCCAGGCCGGGGCCGGTCGGGGATCGGCAGAGTGGAACGGGCGTGCGCATCGGGTCGGTTGGGCATTGGTGGTCTCCTCGCTACTCCACGTCGAGCGAACCTAGTGACTTGGCGTGAAGCATCTTTGGGTCGGTGTGGGTGTCCTTTGGTGGGTCAGCCTGAGAAGGTGAGGAGCGCTATCCCATTGGCGTCGAGCAGAAGCAGCTCGTCGGGGGCCATCTCGTAACCCGTCACCTGGGCGAGGGCGTCGAGATACCGCTGTTCCTGATCCATGACCGGTTCCTCACACGCCATCATGGTTGAGGCGATCTCAGGTCCCACCGTCATGCTGCCGTCGTCGGAGACCGTGGCCTCACCCGTGTACGTGTTGCAGCCCGCGTTGCCGGACGCCGTTCCGTCGGCGATGGTCAGGTCGATGGTCGTGCCTTCCACGAGCGACGAGCCTTCGAGCTCGGTGAGCTCCCACGTGCGCCCGGTCGGATCGTCGTCGGTCCCTGAGCCACAACCGGTGAGGGCGAGCGCGCTGAGCACCCCGACCGCCAGGGCAACGATCCCGCGGCTGCGAAGATTTCTGTTCATTGGAGGACCCTATCAACCAGTGGTGATGTCCCGACCGTGGGCCGTCAGCGCCCAGATCACGAAGCTGTTGGCCGCGATCATGAGCAATCCCCACAGCGGGTAGTAAGGC
>JBAPYG010000339.1:0-3400 GCA_049284615.1 Acidimicrobiia bacterium | reverse complement strand
GAGCACGTGCGGTCCAATGGCAGCGGAACCCCCGATCTGGGGGCGGGCAGCCAGGTGTACCTGGGACAGGGCTTTTGTGAGCTGGAGACCGTGGGTGGGCTCGTGGAAGTGGGAGCGGGGAGCATGGCCACGCTCACCGAGCGATGGACGATCACGCAGTGCGACGGCCCGGAGCGCGCCTGGGATCTCCTGATCGACGGTGCGGGCTCATGAGCCACGTCCTGGGGCTGGACATCTCGACCACCGCCACCAAGGCCGTGCTCGTGGATGACGGTGGCGCCGTCATCGCGGTAGGAAGCTCTTCGTACGACTATGTCATCCCCCGACCCACCTGGTCCGAGCAGGACCCGCAGCTGTGGTGGGACGCCACCATCGAGGCGATTCGCGCGGTGCTCACCGAGACGGGAGTGGAGCCCGGCGACATCGCCGCCATCGGGTTGACCGGCCAGATGCACGGCTCGGTGCTCCTCGACCGCGACGACGATGTGGTCAGACCCGCGTTGCTCTGGAACGACCAGCGGACCGCAGAGGAGTGCGACCAGATCCGGGAGATGATCGGGCGGGAGCGGCTGATCGCCACGACCGGCAATGACGCCCTCACCGGGCTCACCTCACCAAAGCTCCTCTGGGTGAGGAACAACGAGCCGGAGAACTGGGATCGCGTGAGCACGGTCCTCCTGCCCAAGGACTACGTTCGCTTTCGCCTCACCGGGAGTCATGCGCTCGATGTCGCCGGCGGATCAGGCACCGGTCTGTTCGATCTCGCCGAGCGAACCTGGTCACTCGACATCCTCGACGCCCTCTCGCTGAGCCACACTCTGTTCCCACCGACATTCGAGGGGCCCGAGGTGACGGGGTCGGTAACCGACGGGGCCGCCGGGGCAACCGGTCTACTCGCGGGAACACCGGTCGTGGCCGGGGGCGGCGACCAATCGGCGAATGCGGTTGGCGTGGGCGCGGTCGCCGGCGGGATGTTGGCTCTCTCATTGGGGACGTCGGGTGTCGTGTTCGCGGCGTCGGATCGGCCCAACATCGAGCCCGAGGCCCGGGTGCAGGCCTTCTGTCATGCGGTGCCCGGCCGGTGGCACATGATGGGTGTGATGCTCTCCGCGGCGGGGAGTCTCCGCTGGCTGCGCGATGCCCTATCCCCGGGAACCGCCTTCGATGTCCTGGTCGACGGGGCCGCGGAGGTCGCCGCAGGCGCCGACGGGCTGATCTTCCTCCCTTATCTCAGCGGTGAGCGGACCCCCTATCCCGACCCCAAGGCCCGGGGTGCCTTCGTCGGGCTCACCACCAGCCACGACCTGAGACACATGACCCGGGCCGTGCTCGAGGGTGTGGCCTTTGGCTTGCGCGACGGACTGGACCTGATGGTGGGGGCGGGTGTCGCCCGGCCCGAGTCGATCCGGGCTTCGGGTGGCGGGACACGAAGCGAGTTGTGGTGCCAGATTCTCGCCGACACCCTCGAGGCACGCATCGACACGCCGCTGACCGAGGAGGGCGCCGCCTACGGAGCCGGACTGCTCGCCGCCGTCGCCGCCGGCCACTACCCGTCGGTCGACGCCGCCGCCGACGCCCTCATCGAGGTGAGCCCGAGAGCAGAGCCTGGACCAGACGCGGCCGTGTACCGCGAGATCCACCCACGTTTCCAGGGTCTCTATCCGGCCTTGCGTCCCACCTTCCACGCCACGGATTGACCGGACGTCCTCGTTCTCTTCACGAATCGGGCAAGACGCCGTACTCGAAGTGCATCGGGTCGGGCACGGCCCAGTCGCCTCCCCAGAGAAACCCCCACTCCTTCATGATCTCCACCAGGCGGCGATCCTGGCTCCCCCGTGTGCCCAGACCGTTAGAGGCTGCGTTGATGTCGAGTGCTGCACCCCAGGAGTGACGGGAGACACCAGTGGGGGTCCCGGTGATGGTCCTGATGAAACGAGGATTCCAACATCCGGCGAACTCCCCGGGATCGATCGCGTCCGAAAGGCCTTCGGCCTCCAACTGATCCATTGCTCCGATGAGCATCTCGACAACCACGCGGTGACAGGTCACCCGCCCGAGGACCGGGACTTCGGTGGTGACGATGTTGGAGTTGACGAAGTCGCGGTCCTGAGTCAGCTCCGGCCCAGAGTCTGCCGGGTATGAGAACTCACCGAGGGCCGCCTTTATGAAGATCTGGGGCAGCACTGCATCCGCATGTCGCATCCAGCGGGTCTCTCCCTCTGCCCTGATACGTGCGGGAGCAGGGCTGTCGTTCATGGCCGCGACGGCCGGTTCGAGCTCCGACCTGTCGACATCGGTCTCGACCAGGGCGTACCGCGCGGCGGTCACCGGAGACCCGGGATCGGACACCGAGAAGACGACTTCGGCGGCGCCGAACGCCTCGTCGGAGACGATGGCGGCGACCTCGAAGGTCTCCTCGCCGAATGTCATCCTGTCGCCGACTGCCAGCCCGCGATAGGCGGCCGATGTCTCTCCGAGCAGGACCGTTCCCGGCCGTAGCGAGCGGGTCTCGCCCGCCGGGTCGAACGGGGCATGGGAGTCGACGTCGATTGCCACCGCGTCCAGTGGCACCACTTGCCCGTCACCGATGTCGAGGGGAGCGGCATCACCGGCCACGATCGAGACGATGTCGAACCGCCTCTCCAGCCCGGTGACCAGACCGTCCGTGAGCCCGCCCGACGTCCACACGAGATAGGTCGTCGACTTGGGATCGGACACCGTCGAGGTGGCGCTCATGCCGGAGCCGAGAGTGGTGACAGTGGTGGAGCTCGGAGCGAGCGTGCCGGCGATTGATCCGACGGCGCCGGGCACGACACTCCCGTCCGGAATCGTGCTCGGTTCTGTCCCGTCATCGCCCGACATCGTCGCCAGGCCGAAGCCGATGGCCAGGACGAGGAGCGCCGAGCCGAGCAGAATCCCCTTTCTCACCCGGTCCGGCGGACCCTCTCCGCGCCCATGTCAGCGTGGTTCAAGAACATCCCCGAGACCCCATCCCCAGCGCGCCACGGCTCTCACCGGAAAAGTGCCGAGACCCACCACAGGGGCGGGTATGGCAAAGAACTCGAACGGCCCGTCGGGCAGGCGATCGAGCCGGGCCAGGTGCTCTACGACCGGGATCCCGGCCTCGAGGAGCAGGCTGTGCGCCGGCCGAAGACCTCGACTGGTCTCGTCGATGTTTGCCGAGTCGATCCCCACGAGGGCGGCCCCACCGTCCACGAGACGCTTCGCTCCCTCCTGAGTCAGATGGGGATGGTCACCGAGATAGTCGGTATGTCCGAACCTGGAGTCCCAACCCGTCCTGATCAGTACGGCTTTGCCCCAGGTCTCGGTGTCGGTGAACGCTTCCGAGCCGATCGAGCGCTCCGAGGCGTCGACGACGACGCCGGGGACGCCGACGAGA
>JBAPYG010000338.1:0-1901 GCA_049284615.1 Acidimicrobiia bacterium | reverse complement strand
GTTCACGAGTTCGAACAGGTGGTCGTGGGCATCGGCTCGGACATCGAGGCCAGCATCCTGACCACGTCACTGGTGCTCGGCTTCGGTGTTCCCAATGTGTGGGCCAAAGCGATCAGCGACGCCCACGGACGGATACTGCAACAACTCGGGGTGGGCCACGTGGTCTACCCCGAACACGACATGGGGCGTCGTCTCGCCCATCTGGTGCGGGGCAAGATGCTCGACTATGTCGAGTTCGAGGACGACTTCGCCCTGGTGAAGACAACGCCACCGACCGAGCTTCTGGGTAAGGCTCTCGGCGACACTGAGGTGAGACGCAAACACGGGGTAACCGTGGTGGCAGTGAAGCACCGTGGCCGCCCGTTCACATACGCCACCGAGGAGACCGTGCTCGAGCGTGGAGACGTGATCATCGTCGCCGGCGACACCGAGCAAGTCGAGATGTTCTCTGAACTTTCCCAGCTCACCCCACCGCGATCGATTCCATCGTCGGGCTGAAGGCTGGACGGCTCATCAAGGTGCCGTTCGGTCTCGCACCGCTGGCGTCAAGACGGCAACAAGTCTCTGACCGAATCTCAGGCCCACCGCTAGAGATATCCCTATGGATG
Source organism: Acidimicrobiia bacterium (assembly GCA_049284615.1). Lineage (GTDB taxonomy): Bacteria > Actinomycetota > Acidimicrobiia > Spongiisociales > ZC4RG35 > JANQRA01. Next base: position 1,293 of record JBAPYG010000338.1, on the reverse strand, counting down.
TGATTCTGCTCGTGGCGATTCTCGGCTTCTTCGCTCTGGGAGCCGAATACGTGGTCGTCTGCGCCCGCATGATCGACCGCGAGCAGGTGCGTCAGACGGGGGAGCGCGACGATGGTTGAGAATCTCGTCGGCCTCGTCGTGGGGCTTCTTCTGTTGGCCTTCCTCGTGGTCGCTCTGCTCGATCCGGACCGGTTCTGATGGCATCGCAGTGGATCATCCTCGGATCGCTGGTCGGGTTGGTGTTGATTCTCGGCCCGCCCTTGGGCCGCTACATGGCCGCAGTCCTCGGCGATGGCCCCGTCACAGGCGACCGCATCTTCCTTCCCGTGGAGAGTCTCGTCTACCGACTGGTTGGAGTCGATCCTCGGCGGGAACAACGCTGGACCGCTTACGCGTTGTCGGTCCTCGCATTCAGTCTCGTGTCTGTTGTCGGCTTGTACGCACTTCTCCGGCTCCAGGCCTTCTTACCTTTCAACCCCAACGGTGCGGAGGCCGTCGATCCCCTGCTTGCGATGAACATCGCCGTGTCGTTCGTGACCAACACGAACTGGCAGAACTACGGAGGGGAAGCGACCCTTTCGCACCTGTCACAGGCGGTTGGGCTGGTAACTCAGAGCTTCGTGTCCGCAGCAGTGGGGCTGGGCGTGATGGCCGGCCTGATAAGGGGGCTGGCCCGGAGACGCAAGGACACCATTGGGAATTTCTGGGTCGACCTGACGCGGATGACAACCCGGCTGTTGCTGCCCCTGAGCTTGCTCTTTGCCCTGGCTTTGGTGAGCCAGGGAGTCATCCAGAACACCTCGGGCTTCCAGCAGGTGGCCACTGTCGAGGGTGCTGCGCAGGTGATTCCCGGGGGGCCGGTGGCCTCTCAGGTTGCCATCAAGCAGTTGGGCACCAATGGAGGAGGCTTCTTCAACACCAACTCTGCACACCCGTTCGAGAACCCGAATGGGATCGCCAACTTCGTCGAGATGGCAGCCATCGTGCTTCTCCCTTTCGCGGCACCGTTCACCTATGGCGCCATGTTGGAGCGACGCAAGCAGGGCTGGGCTCTCTTCTGGGCGATGCTTTGTCTGTGGCTGGTGAGCGTCGGATTCGCAGTAGCTGCTGAAACCGTCGGGAACCCAGCGCTCAACGCATTCGGGGTCGACCAGGAGGCGAGTGAGTCCTCCCTCGGTGGGAACCTCGAAGGCAAGGAGCTCCGGTTCGGGGCGGGACTCTCCGCCCTCTGGGCGGCGTCGACCACTGCCACGTCAAACGGCTCAGTCAACTCGATGGCTGACTCCTTCACCC
>JBAPYG010000337.1:0-2044 GCA_049284615.1 Acidimicrobiia bacterium | reverse complement strand
CAAGGCGCAGCGCAAGGCTGCGTCGATGCAGAACCGCGGTCCGGAAAGCGGCGAGCGCAAGTCTTTCTTCGCGCGCATCAGGGACTACTTGCACGAGGTCCGCGTCGAACTCAAGAAAGTCACGTGGCCGACCCGAGAGCAGATGATCGCCTTCACGTCGGTGACCCTGATCACCACCGTCGCCCTCACCGGCGTCATCTTCGGGTTCGATGTGTTGGCCAAGGAATTCGTTATCTGGCTTGTTGATCTGAGGAGCTGATGGCCGACGTAATCGAAACCACCGGGACCGAGGAGAGCACCGAAGACGTCGCAGCAGAGGCAGCTTCGGAAACGGTGGTCGAGGCGCTCCAGCCGACCAGCCCTTACGACATGCCGGGGGACTGGTATGTAATCCACTCCTATTCCGGGTACGAGAACAAGGTCAAGGCGAACCTCGAGACCCGCATCCAGTCGATGCACATGGAGGACAGGATCTTCGAGGTCCACATCCCCATGGAGGACGTCGTCGAGTTCAAAGGGGGCAAGAAGGTCACGGTCCCCAAGAAGGTCTTCCCCGGCTACATCCTGGTTCGGATGAGCCTCGACGACGACTCGTGGTACGCGGTGCGGAACACACCAGGTGTCACTGGATTCGTCGCCGGAAACGCCCAGAAGCCGACACCGCTGTCACGACGTGAGGTGGAGCGCTTCCTCGGTGTCCAGGAGGAAGAGGAAAAGGGCAAGCCCCGATTCAAGCCCGAGTGGGATGTGGGCGAACAGGTCAGGGTCGTCACCGGCCCCTTCGCAGACTTCAACGGGACCATCGAAGAGCTCAACATCGACCAACAGAAGGTCGTCGTGCTGGTCAACATCTTTGGCCGCGACACCCCGGTCGAGCTCGGCTTCGAAGACATTCAGAAGAACTAGGAACCTCATGGGTAGAAAACGACTCGTAACCACACTGAAACTGCAGTTGCCCGCGGGCCAGGCCACACCGGCCCCCCCGGTGGGCACGGCATTAGGCCCGCATGGCGTGAACCTGATGGACTTCGTGAAGGCATACAACGACGCCACCGCCAACAATCGGGGCCAGATCATCCCCGTCGAGATCTCGATATTCGAAGACCGCTCCTTCACCTTCGTCACCAAGACGCCACCCGCCGCCGCACTGCTGCGTCAGGCGGCCCGTGTGGACAAAGGCTCAGGTGAGCCGAACAAGGAGAAGGTGGGCAAGGTCACCAGGGCGCAGGTCAAGGAGATCGCCGAGATCAAGATGCCCGACCTGAATGCCATTGACATCGAAGGTGCCATGAAAGTGGTCGAGGGCACGGCACGCTCGATGGGCATCGTCGTCGACGGCTGATGGTCACCTCGCCGAGCGACGGAAATCGCTCGGCACTCGAGGGCACCTGCCCTCGAAGATCGGAAATCAGTGGGAGGCCGAAGGGCCGCCTGTACCACAAGGAGAAGACATGGCACATGGAAAGAAATACCGCGAGGCTGCCTCCCGGTATGACAAAGAGCACCGCTACACGGCGCGCGAGGCGATCGATCTCGTCAAGACACTGGCGTCGGCGAAGTTCGACGAGACGATCGAGGTTGTCTACGTGCTCGGCATCGACGCCCGCAAGGCCGACCAGTTGGTGCGCGGGACCGTCTCCCTGCCCAACGGGTTGGGGAAGGACGTCAAGGTGGCTGTCTTCTGCTCCCCCGACAAGGAGAGCGAGGCGAAGGAGGCCGGCGCCGACATCGTCGGAGGGGCGGAGCTCGTCGAGAAGCTGCAGGGTGGCGCCGAGTTGGACGCCGATGTCGCCATCGCCACTCCGGACATGATGTCAGAGGTGGGCAAGCTGGGCCGGGTCCTCGGTCCCAAGGGCCTCATGCCCAACCCCAAGTCGGGCACCGTCACACCCGATGTCGGCAAGGCTGTCTCCGAGTTCAAGGCAGGCAAGCTCGAGTACCGCAACGACCGCTACGGCAACGTCCACGTCCCCATCGGCAAGGTCTCGTTCGAGGTCGATCAACTGTTCGGCAACCTCACTGCACTCACGGGTGAGATCCAGAG
>JBAPYG010000336.1:0-2530 GCA_049284615.1 Acidimicrobiia bacterium | reverse complement strand
GCGTGATCCTGATGAAGGTCCAACTAGACGACGCGCGTGTCGACTTTCTGCGAAGCCACGACTTGCCTTTTGTCATGATTGGACACACTGAGAACAGTGAACATGCCAGCTATGTCGACTACGACTTCGAGGGCGCCATGCGTATGGGGCTCGAGCACCTCTTTGGGCTTGGCCACCGCAGCACCGGCTATGTCTCAGCCATGCCGTCGAACCGTGAACAACACGGACCAACCGTGCGGTCCCTTCAGGGCTACCTGGCATCGTGCGAGCAAATGGCGATTCCGCCGATCTTCTACGAGACGGATCAGAGTTTGCGTCATGTCAGGTTGGCGACGTCGAACATGCTCAGCTCAACCAGCATCCCGAGATAACTGCGCTGGTGACGATGCGCGAGATGGTGGAGGCAGCCCTCTACGGCGCGATCCAGGACAACGGGATTCGGGTCCCCGATGACATCTCCGTAGTGGGTCTCGCCAACCCCCAGGGCCCGGAGCTGACGAGTCCTGCCCTTACGGCGCTCGATTGTCCGGCTTGGTCGATGGCGTACGAGGTGGGGCGCATCCTCATCGACCAATTGGAAGGGGCGGCGACGACCAGGACGCAGGTCCTGAGGGAGCCGACTTTGACCGTGCGGGCGAGCACAGCCCCGGTGAGGCGGAGCCAACCAATGACTGGGAGCTCATAGGACTTCGGCGTCTCGAGCGACGCCATTTTCCACCACGAGGCCGTGGTCTGCTGGGTGGAGCTTGCCATCCCGGTCCAGGGCTCGGAAGAACTCCAAGGTCTCGGCGATACCGTCTTCGAGGGGTGTGATCGGGGTTGAGCCGACGATGTCCAAACCCGTCGTGTCGGCGTCGTCGGGGAACGGCAGAGGTCGATGGCTAACTGAGATCCGTCCTGCCGATGCTCCTGCCACTTCCCGTGTCGTGGCGACGAAGTCGGCAATCGTGGACGTGGTGCCATTCAGATTCGCTACGTGTGCTCCGGTGACATCGACCTGGGCGGCGCTCACCAGGGCACGCCCCACATCCCGGGCGTAGTGGAGCAACGTGGTTCCTCCGAACGCGATCTCGTAGCTGCAGCCGAGGGTCGCCGCGAGCAGCGCCTTGGTCGGTGAACTGGTGAGACCGCGGTCCCGTCCCGGGCCGTACACCGTCATGGGGCGGATCCCGATGCTTGGGACGTCGAACTCATACCAGTAAGCGCGGGCCGTGCCTTCGTTGGCGAGTTTGTATACGCCATAGTGGGTTCTGGGCTCGGGACGAGTGTCAACCTCGACACGTGCACCCGGCTGGTCGAAGACGGCGGCAGAGCTGGTGTAGACCACCGATTCCAAACCAGCACGCCGCGCAGCCTCGAAGACGTTCACGGTGCCCACGACGTTGACAACGGCGCCCCTGGGCGGGTCCGATCGGCAGGCCGGGACTTGGAGGGCGGCGAGATGAACGATCCGACCGACGTTCTGGCTCTCGATGACTCCCAGGAGTGAGATCAAGTCGGCTACGTCGCCGTTGACGACACGGACTCGGTCGATGAGATCAGGAGGCGTGACCTGGCGCAGTCTCCTGTCGTCGTCTCCGGAGTCGAATGCGACCACTGGGACGCCCGCGGCCATCAGTTCGCGAACCGTCCAGGCCCCAATGCATCCCAGTGCCCCGGTGACCAGGACTGGTCGCTCAGAGGGCAGGCCCGGTTCTGGCGTCAACGTCCCATCCAACCGCCGTCGACGGTGAGGACGGTCCCATGGATGTAGTCCGCCGAATCTGAGGCGAGGAAAACGGCGGCGCCTGCGACATCGTCGACGGTGCCCCACCGGCCGGCAGGGATTCTCTCTAGGATCGACTTCGATCGATCGGGATCATTGCGGAGTGCCTCGGTGTTGTCGGTTTCCATGTAGCCAGGGGCAATTGCGTTGACGTTTACACCCAAGGGCGCCCACTCGTTGGCGAGCGCCCGGGTCAGCCCGGCGATGGCGCTCTTCGAGGCCGTGTAGGACGGCACGGTTATCCCGCCCTGGAAGCTGAGGAGGGATGCGGTGAAGATGATCTTTCCGGCCCGGCGCCGGATCATCTGCTTGCCGAGTTCTCGAGCCAGGATGAAAGGGGCGCTGAGGTTGACCTCGAGCACGTGGTCCCATTCCTGATCTTCGTGTTCAGCTGCGGGATGTCTGATGATCGTCCCCGCGTTGTTGACGAGTATGTCGATCTGGATCTCCGACTCGGAGATCCAGGCGAGGAGCTCGGATACCGATCCGCGGTCGGAGAGGTCGCAGGAACGTCCCACGAAGGAAACCCCTTTTGCCTCGACCAGCCGCTGAACCTCAGATCCTGATTCCTCCTGTCCGGCGGACACACCGATGATTTCAGACCCCGCCTGCGCGAGCCCAACCGATATCGCCCTGCCCAGGCCGCGGCGTGCGCCGGTCACCAGAGCCGTCTTGCCGGTCAGGTCGATCACGTGTGCCATCGATCGGCGTCCTTTCTATTTGGCGAGGTAGGAGGCGACCTTGGTGAGGTCGGAGACCAGATCC
>JBAPYG010000335.1:0-13322 GCA_049284615.1 Acidimicrobiia bacterium | reverse complement strand
ACGTGAACTGGAAGTGCTCGAGGTGATCGCACAGGGGACGATGTCCGATCGAGAGATCTCAGAAGTTCTCTACATCTCTCCTGCCACCGCTGCCACCCACGTGCGCAACATTCTCAAGAAGTCCGGAGTGAGGAGTCGGAGGGAGCTGGTGCTCCTACTCCACGCGGAGTCGGGATAGCCCTGGTCCCGAACCAGGTCGACGGTGACCAGGTCCATCCGAGCCGCGAGCTGTGACAGAACCCGTCCAGGACACACGAAATAGCCGCCCTCGGGGCCGCGGGCTACCCCGAGGAGACGCTTCTCGCGACGGCCATGGCGCAGGCCCACCCAAAGGGCCGGCCCCTTGCGGACCCGGCCCCTCGGTGGGACGAGCTCTACCTCAGCTGGAAGTCGGCCTTGATCGTTGTTCCGTCCTGCGTCTCGAGGGTCACCCGATAGCAGCCCTTCGCCGTAGGAGTCTTCCAGTTGAAGATGAACTGGCCCCCGGTCGTGTCATAGCGCAGGCTGGTGTTGCCGGTGGCGTACTCCTCAATGGCATCCGTCTGGCCGCTGTCGATGCAACTCATCTTCTGGGTGAAGGTCTTGACGATTGCCGTGTCCGTCAGTTCGCTCGCTCCTGCGAACACTTCGAACTTGAGGGGGATCGTTGAGCCTGCCTTCGCCGTGTTCAGCTTGCCCATGTCCACCGGCTGGTAGAACCCGCCGATCGTCCATGCCAGGACAGTGTATGAGCTCGTCGCCGTTGCCATGCGGCCGGCATTGTCGGTCGCGGTCGCGGTCATGGTGTGCGTGCCAACCGCGCTGCTGTAGCCGGTAACTTCGCAGCTCGCCAGACCGGAGATCGCGTCGTTTGCCGTACACGTCGGCGCCGCCGGGACGCTCCCGAAGTAGTGGCTGCTGTCTGCGGCCGGTCCTCCGACGAACGAAACCTCCGTGGGGTCGCTGAGGTCGATCTTGAATGCCGCGCTATCGATGCTGGAGGCCGTGTTGCCGGCGACATCGCTGACATCACCCGAGCTGACCTTGACCGCCGAACCCTCGGCAGCATTGCTGCTGACATCGAACTCGTACGGGCTGGAGTGACCGACGAACCCTGCGCCCGCCCCGTCGTCGGCGCGGAAACTGTTCGTCACTGCGGAAACGTACCAACCGTTGGAGCCGTTTGGAGAGGACGGGGTCGGTCCCAAGTCCGTGATGATCGGATCACCGGTGTCGACGATGGTGTAGACCGCCGAGGCGTTTCCTGGCAGTCCGCCCGTGTCTGTGTGGCTGCAGGTTGCGGTCTGCTCGCCGAGACCGTAAGCGGCGAGGGCACCGGAGATCACGCTGAGAGTTGCCGCGAAGCTGCTGTTGCCATCCTCGGTATCGGTGACAGAGCAGCCCGCCACAGGAACGCTACCGAACTCGTACGTTGCGCCGTCAGTGACGCCGGTCACCGTCACCGTCGGCGCCGTGTTCGCAGGGGCGCATGCGCCGGTGGTCCACGTGACATTCAGGGTGGCGGTTCTGGTCATCGCCGCGCCGTTGGCATTGGTCCCGGTCGCGCGATAGGTCACAGAGCCGCTTCCGGCGCCTGGAGTCGTCGAGTTGATGGTGACCGCGGAGGTCACCAAGCCCGTGGTCGAGCCGGCGTTGTTCGCAGTGGACTCCCATCCACTCGGGAATGTGATCTCGTCGCCCGGTGCCGTCGGCAAAACTGCGCTCAAGCCGGCTCCGGTGACGGACAAGACGGTGATCGTGGCCGTCGAGCCGTCCTTGAAGATGTTCGGGTTGCCGTTCGTGGTGCGCTCGATGGTCATTCGGGCGTCGAGCGTCTTCGCTACTCCACAGTCGACGGCGCCGAACACCAAGGTGCTGCCATACGGCACCAGGTTGTCTCCGTCGACACGGAGTTCATCGGCGAAGGCCACCGTGCCCATCGCGAGCACAAATGCGAGAGCTATCGGTATCGCCCGCCTGAAACGACGTAGCCCGCTGCCCTGTTGGCGCGGAGCCACGTGCTTGCCTCGTCGTATCACTGTCTGCCTCCTGCTTTCCCCCGGTACCGCCCTGGCCGCCGAGTCCTGATGACCACACTTCGTGGTGAGAGGGATCTAATCGCAACGCCGGGGGTGAACTCAATACCCTGGCGTGGTAAAGCATCTACCTATTTCGTCGATCCCGCCTACCCGATTCGGGTAGGAGCATTGGAGGAATCAGAGAGGGAGCACGAGCTTGGTGCCGTTTCGAGTGGCTGCGCCTGCCTCTCCGACCCTCCTCGACCCTATCCTCGCCCTCATGACCAGTGGGGACGTGCCTATCGCAAACTCACCTGACGGGAGAGCGGTCATCCACTTCGCGAATGCCGACGCGTTCGACGCCTGGCTCGAGGAGAACCACGGCGAAGTCGACGGCATCTGGGTGCAGATTGCCAAGGTTTCGAGCGGGCACGAATCCGTGGTCTGGGCAGACGCGGTTCCGGTCGCCCTATGTCACGGGTGGATCGACGGACAGGCCAGGCGGGTGGACGACGAGTGGTATCTGCAGCGGTTCACTCCTCGTCGGCCTCGTTCGAATTGGTCGCAGATCAACGTCGCACACGTCGAGCGTCTCACCAAAGAGGGCAAGATGCGACCCTGGGGGATGGAGCCCGTGGCTGCCGCCAAGGAGGATGGGCGGTGGGCGGCGGCCTACCCCCCGGTGTCGGCCCGCGAGATACCCGACGAATTGAAGACTGCTCTCGATGCCAGTCCGAGAGCTGCCGTTGCATTTGCCGAGCTCGACTCGCAGAGCCGGAACGCCATGATCTACAGGATCCAGACGGCCAAACGGCAGGCGACCAGGGAGAGGAACGCCGCCAAGTTCGTCGACATGTTGGAGCGGGGCGAGTCACTGCAGTGACACCGCGGCCGAGCTGACCACTGGAGTCGTGGCACCGATCCGTCAGCCGAGGATTCTGGCCTTCTCTGCGGCGAACTCCTCTTCGCTGAGCACACCCGAGGCCCTCAACTCGCCGAGGGTCCTGAGGTGATCGAGGCGCACGTCGGCAGGGTCTTGCTCCCCTGCTTCGGTGGCTTCCCCCGGGATGAAGTCGTCGGGTGACAACGTCATGTCGGCCCAGAGGTTGCGGCGCATTTCCCGGACGACGGGCGGGCGGATCAGCATCAGGGGCTCCGTGGCGTGGCGGCCATCGACTCGGCCACCGCTTCGACATCGAGTCGGTCGTGGATCACCAGCCTTCCCCCGGCCCGATCGATTGCAGTCTTCACGTGACGAGCCCAGGTGTTCTCCCAGACAACGAGGACGCCTGTGGTCCCCGGTTCCAAGGACTCTGCAGCAGCCGCGATGTCCCGATCACTGAGCAGCCACATGACCTCTCCGTCGAGCTGCTCGAACTGTTCGGCGATGTCGCCGCCGGCGTCGACCAGCTCGATCACCTCGACCTCGCCTTCGTCATCCTTGCCGATGATCAGGAGGTCGAGAATCGCGACAATCCCCCGGTCGACGAGATCGCTCAGGGCCTCAGAGATTGCCCCGTCGAACGTCGCTCCGGGAAAGGCAACCAAGGCGAGATCCACCGGTCCCATCGATTCTTTGTTCGCAGTCCCATTCATCGATTCTGCAACCTAACGACTCCGACTTCGGGGCGCCGAGAACCGGTCTCGACTTCAGTCCCCCTCGTCGTTTCCGCCATCGTGCTCGAGCCCGAGAGTCGCCGCCAACTCCTCCACCAGGGCCTCGGCTTCAGATCGTCTCGAGTCATCGAGCCTGTCGAACATGTCGACGACCTTCTCGAGCTCTTTCGCTGCGCGCTTGGGGTCGCTCTCGGCGATTGCGATTGCCTGGTCGACCTTCTTCATGAGACCGTCGACTTCCTTGGGCTTGAAGTCGTCGCGTGGAGGCTCGAGCAGGAGGGCCTCGAGTCGCTCTCGGGCTGTCATCACCGAGTCTTCGGAAGACTGCCCGGTGGTGCTGGTCATCTGTGTTGTCGTGGTCGAAGGGCTCTCGACCGCGGTGGAGCCGGGGACTGTGGTGTCGGCACCCGGCGAGGCCTGAGCACCGTCTTCATCCGAAGCCTGGGCCACGATCCAGGCCAACAGGGCTACACCCAGGACTGCCGCGATGCTGAGCGTTCGCCAGATGGGAGCAGTCGCTTCGCCGGCCACACGAGGCGTGCCCTCGGAGGATGGCACTGGCGTCGCGGCGACGGAGGTCGCTTCCATCACCAGGGTCGAGCCACCCGCCGCAACCCCGACTACCGTCGGTGACTCGCCCCGTAGAATTTCCGCGAGCTCGGAGGCAGAGGGGCGATCGTCGGGCACGTCCGAGAGGGCCGGAGCGAGAGCACTCTCAAGTCGATCGTCGATGCCCTCACCGGACGCGTCGAACATCTCTCGGACGACGAGCGCCAACGAGTAGACATCCGAGGCAGGCGTGGGCGGCGCTCCCCCGAGGACTTCAGGCGGTGCATAGCCCGGGGTGGCCACGACCTTCCCCGGCTCGGTGATGTCGTCTGCGGCTCCGAGGTCGATAGCGATCCCGAAGTCGGTGAGAAGGGGCCCGTGAACGGACATGATGATGTTCGCCGGCTTCACGTCCCTATGGACGATCCCAGCTCCGTGGATAGCGGCGAGCCCATCGGCGATCCTGGAGCCGATATCGGCCGCCTCTGCCCGACCGATCTCTCCCATACGCTCCCTCAGGGTTGGGCCTTCGACCAACTCCATCACCAGATACGGGCTCTCGTTCTCCTCGCCATAGTCGTAGACGGTCACCAGATTCGGGTGGGCGAGCCCCGCGGCGACACGTGCTTCCCTTCTCATCCGCGCTTCCAATCCGCTGCCCGGAGGGCTGGGATGAGGTTTCTTCACCGCCACGTCACGACCCAACCGGATGTCACGGGCACGCCAGACAGTGGCCATGCCACCCGAAGAGATCACTTCGAGCAGCTCATAACGGTCGTTGAGCAGATCCACCACCCAGGGCGGTACCCACAGTGCGGTATTCGGAACCCTCAGTCAGACGCGGCGACGAGCCAGGCGGGCATCGCCACCGATCTCGACCACAGTCGCCCGCGACGACCTCCAGGCTGCCTGAGCCTGCCAGATCGGCCATCGGGTCCGATCAGAAGTCGGAAGAATCCAGCCGAAAACGGGACGAACCGGATCCGTGACGTTTGGAGACCTCGGTGTTACGCCAGAGGATCGGGGAGGCGAGCAGTGGCCTCACCTCATCCCACAGGCGATCGGGGTCGTCACCATCCAGGAAGATCTCCCAGAAGTCGCCGTCGGTTCCGTTCCCGTCGACATATCCGAGATCGGGGCGATCTCGAAGCAGATCGCTGATTCGGTCTTCGAGATCGTAGATGGCGGACTCGTCCTCGATTCGAAGGCGAATCACCAACGCATATGGCAGATGCCCTTCCGGGACGGTCTCCTCGGCTCGGGGATCCCACTGGCCGACCGGAGCTCGATCGTGACGGGCCACCGGCGGCCCCTCGGTCATCTCGACTGCGATCGACCGCTCGAGGAACGCATACCCGGTGTCCCGGGAGGTCTGCAGAGCCTGCCGGTACAGGGTTCCTGCCTCGTCGTCCCGATCGGCGTCGTCGGCTATGCGGGCTCGCTCCCTGGTCACCTTGATCATCAGATCCGGTGACAACGAGTCGTCGACCTTCGCGAGGAAGTGAAGGCTCGATTCCGGGTTGCAGGCAAGACGGGCGATCGAGGCCTCGACCATCGTGGCCATGGCGTCCAAGACGGGGTCGGCGACCCCTGCGGCAGCCATCCTCATCCGGGCTCTGATGACCAATGCCGATGCGTCGCCTGCGAACCCCAACTCGGCGAGGACGTCGGAACACCAGATCATCGCCATGGCCCCATTCATCAGCGACCCCACATCGCCCGACGGATCTTTCGACATTCTCATCGCCGCTTCGTGAATCTCTGCGATGGCGGCCTCCTCGTCCCCCGCCTGGTAGAACCTTCGAGCGCTCAGCGCCAGGGTCTGCGCGTCACCGACCCCGGAGCCTTGCGGGGTGCCGAGATAGTCTCCTGCATCGGGGTCATCCGCCTCGAAAGCAATCTGAGCCAACGCCCTAGACGCGGCGTGCCACCAGCCCTGAGATTCGGCGGTTCCCTCATCTACCACCGTAGACAGCAGTTCGATGGCGGCAGGGATGTCGCGGTCGGCCCAACGCTGAACCCCCTCCCTGTAGAGCGTTTCCTCACGGTCGGCCATGCTCGGCAGACTACGACCGGCGGCGAGTCACGGCGCGGCCGTTCCGGACTCGCTCCCGCAGGTGCGACACGGTGTTGCAGGGTCCTTCTCTGTGCCAGCTCGACATGACCGTGCGAACTCAGCCACAGTCCCCCGGTCGAGGGGCAACAACACCAACGCAATCATGTAGGAGCGTGAACGCTCCAGCCATAGAACATGGCTGGGTCGCTGATCCGTCGATCGTATGAGACGACACCGCCCAGAGTGTTGCCAAAAGGCCCCGCGGTGGCGAGATGGATTGCATCGAGGGACCGGAGACTTGCCGTTCCAGGCGTCCCGCATCCTCGAGCGATCCATTGGAGACTCGTACGAGCTCAAATCGGGCCAGTAGCGCTGTGGCCTGACGGAGAAACCTGTCTCCAAGCGGAAGCACTGCTCTACGGACCTCAGTCAAAGCCACGCCACTGCTCACAAGTGGTGGCGACGCTCCAGAAACCGCGACAGCGCCGGAGTTTCTGGCTCGCTCGCAACCAGCTTCACCATCGCCGACGAGTCGACATACCAGACAGATTCAGCGTTCATCAGAGCGCAAACGCTCGAGGATCACTGAAGGCGCCACCTCACCCTCTTTGAGAGACAGGGGAGCCGGAATGTCTTCCCAGGCCGCAACGTCTCCTCGGATGTCCCCGGAGGCGCGAAGGCGCTCAATCGGAGGCGCCTTCGGGATCGGCGTCAGCAGCGCAACCGCAGGTGCGACGGTGATACCTCGTGCGTGTTCCGGTATGCAGCTACCTGACTCGGGCTCGGGGGCGAGAGGAACCGGCGATGTGAGCTCGCCGTTCGCCTATGCTCGCCGCGCCCGTAGCGGAAGGAAGAATGCGGAGTGTTGAACCAAATCATCGCAATGCCTGATCGTGACGTGTGGATCGTGGCGGGACCGACGCTGGTGGCCTCGCTCGTGATCGCCGAGCTCTTCTACAAGTTCCACAGCTTCATCCTCGAGGCGGTGGCGATGCTGGCGACATGGTGGGTCCTGACCACGCTGACCCGGTTGGTCCTCTCCTTCAGGAAAGACCCCGCAGACTCAGCGTCCTGAACCGACCTCGATGGCGGGCAGGTCGGCGGCGGCCATCAGTGTGTTGAACTCGGTGAGGTCGCTTTCCAGCACCCCGGCGAGCACTTCCAACTGATCATCGATCTCCTCGGAGTACTTGGCAGTCAACTCGAGCGACTGCTCGGTGGGAGGGGCATCGGCACTGGCGATGACACTGATCACCGAAGCCAGCTTCTCGTTGAGTCGTGCAGGCTCCTGACCGCCGAACATGTCCTCGTGCTTGCCCGGCTTGATCAGCTCGCCCTCGATCGCTGACAGCTTCCCTGTCAAAGCCTCGGCCACCGACCGCGTTTCCTCGTCGAGATCTGACCGGGACGACCACGCCTCGATCTGACGGGTGATCGACCGAATCGTCAGCACGGCCTCATGAGCCGCGGAGATCTTGTCTCTGATGGCGAGGAGAGCGTCCAACTGAAGACGCAGGTCCTCGACGGAGACGTCGACCCTGGGGTCACCCATGACGTCGAAGCTCTCCGACCACGTGCTCGACTCCCCGTCAGGGGCGGACACGAGCAGTCGAACCTCATATGTCCCCGGCACCACCAGGGGGCCCTGGTTCGCCTCAGAGGCCATCTTGTTGCCCGGGACACGGGTGGACCCCGCATGACGGAGGTCCCACACGAAGCGGTTGACACCCTTCTCGGTGGTGATCCAAGGGCCTGCATTGAAGGCCTTATCGTCGTCCCCCAAATCGTCGTAGCCCTCGGGCTTGGTCCCGATACGACGGACGAGATCGCCCTCGGAGTCGCAGATCTCCAGAGCGAGCTCGGAGCCCTCGGCGATGTCGTCGCCGAGGATGTAGGTCACCACCGCACCCATCGGTGCCGCCTCCCCGGCGTCGAGGAACTTGCGACGCACCTGGCCCGTCTCGTCGACCGTCGCCTCGAATGTCGCCTGCTTGCCCAGAGAGACCCAATAGTCCTTGCCCTCGCTCTTGATCCAGGGGGCGAAGAGGTCGGGCAGGATGCGGTAGGCGGAACGGGGCCGGAGGAGCCTGGTCTGCCCCGTGCTCGGATCGTCGATCAGCTGGTGGATGGGGGTCAGGTCGTCCATGATCCAGAACGACCGACCGTGTGTCGCCACCACCAGGTCGGTGCCCTTGATGGTGACGTCGTATACCGGTGTCACCGGGAGGTCTGATTCCCAACGATGCCAGCCGGCGCCATCGTCGGCGGACAGATACAGGCCGGTCTCGGTGCCGACGTAGAGCAGACCCGGGCGGGAGGGGTCGGCGCGGATGACTCTTACGAAGTCATGGCCGGGAATGGCGGTGTCGTCTTCTCCGACGATCGACACCCAGGTCCCCCCGTAGTCCTCGGTTCGGTACAGGTATGGGGTTGTGTCGTCGAGCTTGTAGCGGGTGGCTGCGACGTAGACGGTCCCGGCCCGGTGAGGGGACGGCTCGACGGTGCGGATATAGGTCCACTCGGGCAGGTCGGGTGGGGTGACGTCGTCCCAGGTCTCGCCGCCGTCCCGGCTGACGTGAACCAACCCGTCGTCGCTCCCCGCCCAGAGGACACCGGCCTCGATGGGGCATTCCCGCAGAGTGGCGATGGTGCAGTAGTGCTCGGCGCCGCTGGTGTCCTTGGTGATGGGCCCGCCGGAGGCGGCCAGCTTGCCGGCATCGTTCCGGGTGAGGTCGGGGCTGATCGGAGTCCAGCTGTGCCCCTGGTCGGTGCTGCGGAACACCAGGTTGCCCGCGGTGTACAGGACTCCCGGGTCGTGTGGGGAGAAGAGGATCGGGTAGGTCCAGGGGAAGCGCACCTTCAGGTCGGCGGGGCCGATCCCGTCGTGGACCTCCGGCCACACGTTGACCAGGCGGATCTGGCCACTGCGATGGTCGTAACGTTGCAGCGACCCTCCCCCGCCGGGGCTGGAGCCGACGGCGCCGACGAAGACGAGGTTGTGGTCCTCGGGATGCACGGCCATGAACCCGCTCTCCCCCGACCCCGCCGGGTAGCAGTCCGACCACGTGATGGCATGGTCGTTGACCCCACTCGGGACCGCGACGCTCGAGTTGTCCTGCTGGGTCCCGTAGACGTAATAGAAAGGCTCCCGATCGTCCGTGGTCACGGTGTACATCTGTGCCGTGGCCTGGTTGTAGATCGTGCTCCACGATTCGCCACCGTTGAAGCTGACGTTGGCTCCGCCGTCGTTTCCCTGCACCATGCGCTGGTTGTCGCGGGGGTCGATCCACAGGTCGTGGTTGTCCCCGTGCGGGGTGGCGATCGCGCTGAAGGTCTTCCCTCCGTCGGTCGACTTCCACAGGTCGAGGTTGTTGACGAAGACGGTGTCCGCCTCTCTGCTGTCGGCGGTGACGTGCATGTAGTACCAGGGGCGATAACGCAGGTTGACGTCGGCGCTGACCAGCTTCCACGTCTCCCCGAAGTCATCCGACCGATACAGGCCGGGCTTGACGGACGCTTCGATCAGGGCCCACACCCGGCCGGGCCGGACCGGCGAGGCCGCCACGCCCACTTTCCCGATGATCGCCGACTCAGGGGGGAGACCCTGGTTGTGGGTGATGTCCCGCCAGGTGTCCCCGCCGTCCGTCGACTTCCAGATGCCGCTGTCGGGCCCACCGCTGCTCAGCTCCCAGAAATTGCGGTAGGTCTGCCAGATGGTGGCGTAGAGGACTTCGGGGTTGTTGGGGTCGAGTGTGACGTCGACGGCTCCGGCACGGTCGCTGACGTAGAGGATCCTTTCCCAGTCCTTGCCACCGTTCCGGGTGCGGAAGAGACCGCGCTCCTCATTGGCACCGAAGGCGTGGCCGAGGGCGGCGACGTAGACCAGGTCGGGGTTCTTGGGGTGGATGCGGACAGCGCCGATGTGACGGGTGTCGGCGAGACCGCAATGGGTCCAGGTCTCGCCACCGTCGCCGGAGCGGTAGACACCGTCACCGTGGGAGACGTCCAGTCTGATGCAGCTCTCCCCCATCCCGGCGAAGATCACATTTGGGTCGGAATCGGAGACGGCGATGGCACCCACCGAACTGGTGCGTAGTTGCCCGTCGGAGACATTCACCCAGGTGGTCCCGGCGTCTTCCGTCTTCCACACGCCGCCTGCGACCGCCCCGAAGTAGAAGACGCCCGGCTTGTTGGGATGTCCGGCCACAGCGACCACCCGCCCCCCGCGGGTGGGGCCGATACAGCGGAACCTCATCACCTCGAGGAGATCGTTCGCCACGGGATCGTCGAACAGGGTCATCTGGAGCACCATTCAGCCATATCGCAGGGCGAAGCTAGCCGTCCTGATGGCCAATGGCGCCGACGAATGCTCGGCTCGATGCGAGCGGTGACGCCACCCTGGACTTCCCAGTGATACGTCGAGCCGAGTCACGGCACCGATCAGAGGTCGCGGTCGACCATGAACCCGACGGACTCCGCCAGGAATCGGCGATCGGGGGTGTCGGGCAGGGCCCCGAACGCTTCCTCGAATGCCACGAGGGCCTGGTCGGCGAGAGCCCGGGCGTATTCGCGCCCGTACTCGATGCTCCCGTTGGCCTCCATCATCTCCCGCACCGTCGCGATGTGCGCCGGCGACCGGGTCGAAGGGTCGTCGGCGAGGAAGTCGACCAGGAACCCCCGGTCGTCACTGCCCACGCTGGACAGGAGATGCACCAGCATCAGCGTGCGTTTCCCCTCGGAGAGGTCGCCGGCGATCTCCTTGCCGTATCGGGTCTCGTCACCGGTGAGGTTGAGCAGGTCGTCGGTGATCTGAAAGGCGGCGCCCAGGTAGAGACCGAACCTGGTCACGGCCCCGAGATCGGCCCTTCCCCACGAGCCGATAAGGGCGCCGATCCGCATCGGGAAGATGGTGGTGTAGGCGCAGGTTTTGAGGGCGACCATGTCGACGTAGTCCTCGCTGGTCAGCTCCACGTCGTTGTTGGCCCGCCATCCCAGCTCGATGGCTTGCCCCTCGATGGTGGTGCGCAGCAACTCGGCGAACTCGGCCATGACCCTATTGTGCATCGTGGTTCCCAGCACGCCGAGGTTCTCGGTCAACGGCCGGAGGGCGAGCGCGGCGAGACCGTCACCCACGTTCACTGCGATCGGCACCCCGTGCTCGGTGTGCATGGTGGGAAAGCCGCGACGAGAGACACTGCCGTCCTCGACGTCGTCGTGGATGAGGAAGGAGTTGTGCAGCAACTCCAGTGCCACCGCCGAGGGCATCACTTGTTCGGTGCGTGCTCCATGGGCCCGGGCGGCAGCGATGCAGAGCGCGGGGCGAATCGACTTTCCCGACCTGGCCACGAACTCTTCGAGCGGGTCATAGAGGGAGTTGCGCGGCCCCCCGTCGGGCAGGCTGGCGGCCATCGCCTGAGAGACGCCGGCCCCGACCCCTCCCAGGTAGTCGGTCACGAAAGACGTCGCTGCCGTCACCACGATTCGTGTGGGATCGGAGAGGCGGTCACCACCTCGAGACGGGTCTCGATCGCCGTTCCCTCCTGACCGCCGGGACTGACACTGCCCAGGTACGTGCCCGCCGAGGTGTCGTCCGGTATGGCCACCTCGACCAGCACCGGGACCGCCGCCCTCCCGGGCACGTCGACGGTCGGTGGGGTGAACGCCCAGCCGGGCCGATCCAGGGATGTCATCGAGCCGTTGACGAGGCGGGAGCCGACCAGGGCCAGGTCGGACATCGTCTCCTCGTCGAAGTTGTGGAGCCAGAGGACTGCGACCGCCGTCGAACCGGCCACCACCGAGCCGAGGTCGAGGACGTCGCTCCTACCCGGTGACCTGAGGTTCTCGGGGTCGAGGACATGCCCGTAGAGACCGAAGGCGTTCCGCACCATGTCGAGGTTGAGGTCGACGACTCTCCCCATCTCGACACGAAAGCGAGTACGCGCCGCATCACCGACCTGGCCGAGCTGGTCGACCGACGACTCGCCGATCCTCAACAGGAATCGGTCCACCGCGGCTGCCGCGGCACGGTAGGCCTCGGCACGGACCGAGCCGGCCCGAACGTCGTCCGTCATCCGTCGTCCCTGGGATAGAAGCCCTTGATGTCCTGCCACCGCTCGCCGCCGAGCAGACCGTTGGCCGCCTGCAGACCCGACATGGTGGCCGCCTCGATGCATCCGGCGTTGAGACCGGAGTCGGTCCAGTCACCGGCGAGAAAGAGGTTGTCGAAGCCACTGCGGTCGGGACGGAGGCGGAACCGCTCCGACCCGGGGAGGGAGAGGACGTAACGGTCGGAAGGGTCGACGTTGGCTCTCCAGTATTGGGTGTCGAACCGCTCGGGGCCGGTCTCGACATGGTCTCCGACCAGGAGCTCCCGGCGAAACCCTCCGGTGGCTGCGTCGCGGGCCGCCGGCCACACCTCGACCAGATGGTTGTCGAGGAAGCGGATCGCCTCCTCTCTCACCAGCTCGTCCTGTCGCTTGGTGTACCCGAGGTCGCCCGGGTCGGCCGGCCAGTCGGTGGGGAGGGTGTCACACAGGTAGATCAGTGACTTCGGGGCCCTCTCCATGTCCCAGCCCTCGTGTGTCAGCAGGTGGTCCATCGATGACCACGTGTCGAAGGGCTCGACATACCCGGTCATGGTGACGTTGCGGGAGGAGGCCACGCCTGTGACGTTTTCGGACAGCCACACCTGCACCGCCTTGGTGGCTGTGGTCTCGACCTTCTCGACCATCTCGGCCCAGGCCGGGTTGGCCGCCATGAGCTCCGAGCAGACGAAGCGATGCATTCCCACCGGGATGGCGAGGACGACGTCGTCGAAGTCCCTCCCCCGCCGCAGGGTCTCCCGATGGTGGTCGGGACGCTCCGACCAGAAGGACTCCAGCGAATCGTCGTCGGTGCCGACGATGTCGCTCCGGGGGTGATCCGGGAAGCAGGGCAGTCCCTCGAAGGTGACCAGCGGGTCGTAGCCGGCGGGACCTTCGGGCACGTCGACCTGACGGCCGAGGTCGATCGTCTCCACCACGCTTTCCTCCTCGTCGAGTTGCAGCGAGTCGACCCTGGTGAAGAACTCGAACTCGACACCGCGTCGCACCAGAGCCTGGTAG
>JBAPYG010000334.1:0-7766 GCA_049284615.1 Acidimicrobiia bacterium | reverse complement strand
TACGTAGGTCTTCACCAAACCAAAGTCCGGAACATCCTCGTCATGTGGCACCAAGACCGTCACCTCACGTAAACCAAGCCGATCCCATGCGGAGCTTGTGTAGAGGCAATAGGCATGCAGCCCGAGTTGATCGGTGACGGTGTTTTTCAACAACCGGTGCACCAGGTTGACGTCGGGTCCTAACAGCTCGTCATAGCTTCCGATGCGCTGAACCAGGAACGAGCCGAAATGGATCACGAACTTGAGGTCCAGCGACGACACATTGGCACACGCACTGCACTGACAGGTGTTGTTGAGGACCATCATGTCGATAGCTCGACGGAAGGCCACGTAGGTGCCTTCGACGAGATCGAGAAACGTTCGACCGTCGGTGAAGGCATCCTCGAAGGCGTAGGAGAACACGGCGTCCCCCTCGAGTTTCGAGATCCGCATCGGCGGGCCGGCATGGTCGACCAGGAGTTCGAGCAGGTCGGTGAGAGTCCCCCGTGCATGTTCGAGTTCGGAATCGTTCAGATATCCGGTGTAGCCGGAGATATCCGCGACACACAGGAACGCCTGTTGCTCTCCTGACATATCGGCCAGAGCCTACGTGCCGACGCTGATGCCCGATCCAAAGATCAGGTCGGATCTGAATTGTCCCGCTGAATTTGAGAGTCGGAACCGTCGCGATTCGAATCCGGACCGATCGAGAAACACAAGGCGTCGCGAGACTGTGTGCCTTAGGAGCCGCCGGCCGACTCGAGGTCAGCGGCTTACTGATGACTCTGTCTACGCGGAGACTCTCGACGCGTACTTTCGCGCTTCCGAAAGTCTCCTGAGCGAACCTTGAACTGCGATGTGATAAACCCGAGGGATCGTGACCATTGGTCACCGATGACCCCTCGCAGAAAAAGAGGTGCTTCACGGCGCGAATCCTGTGGGTCGCCTGTGGAGCCGCGGATGACAGAGTTGTATAAATGGCGAGCCAACGCGCTCGCCGAAATCGCCCTGACCAGGGCGTTTAGTGGAGCTGGGGGGATTTGAACCCCCGACCCCCTCGTTGCGAACGAGGTGCTCTGCCAGGCTGAGCTACAGCCCCTTGCGGGAGGGATCGGATTCTAGAGGCCAGCTGGAATCAGGCCAGATCCGTCGATCTGACCTCGCGCGGATCACGTCGTCGATTTCTGTTGGACGGAAGGCCACCGTGAACGCACAAGAGTGCACAACACGAGGTTGGGCGAGCAGAATCTCGGCGATTCAGTTGACCCGCTTGTCGTGCCCGGCCCACTCCTTGTCACGGAGCACGTACTTCTGGATCTTGCCGGTCGATGTCTTGGGCAGCGACTCGACGACATCGACCTCGTCGGGTGCCTTGAAGTGGGCCAACCGTGACCTGACGTGCTCGATGATCTCCTCGCTGGAGACCGACTGGCCGTCCTTGACGACGACGAAGGCCTTGGGCCTCTCTCCCCACTTCTCGTGAGGGACGGCCACCACCGCGCACTCGAGGACGGCCGGGTGTGAGGCGATCGCCCGTTCCACCTCGATAGTGGAGATGTTCTCCCCACCCGAGATGATGATGTCCTTCGACCGGTCGCGGAGATCGATGTAATTGTCGGGGTGCCACACCGCGATGTCGCCGGAGTGGAAGTAGCCACCACGAAATGCGGCCTCGGTGGCTTCCTCGTTGTCGTAGTACCCCTTCATGACGTTGTTGCCCCGCATCACCACCTCGCCCATTGCCCCGGCGCCCTTTGCCACATCGCTCATGGAATCGTCGACTACACGGGTCGGGTCGGCCACGATGTAGGAGACACCCTGTCGTGACATGAACTTGGCCCGCTCCGACGCCGACATGTCGGCAACACCGGGTTGGAGCTCACAGATGGTGTGGGGCCCGTAGGTCTCGGTCAGCCCGTAGACATGGACCAGGGTGAGCCCGATGTCCCCCAGGGCCTCGATCAGAGACGGCGAAGGCGGCGCACCAGCCGTGGTCACGGTGAGCGGGCGGTCCATGGCGTGAGCAGAGGGGTGGTTGACCAGGCCGATGAGGACTGTGGGCGCCGCGTTGAGGTGGGTGACGCCCTCCGACTCGATGAGCTCCCAGATCCGGCCGGGATCGACGGCCCGGAGCCCGACGTGTGTTCCCCCGATCGCCGTCACCCCCCATGTGGTGCACCAGCCGTTGCAGTGGAACATGGGCAGGGTCCACAGGTAGACCGACTCCGAGGTGTGCCGTGAGTGGATGACCTCCCCGAGCGCATTGAGATAGGCGCCCCGGTGCGTGTACATGACACCCTTGGGCCGTCCCGTCGTTCCCGACGTGTAGTTGATGGAGATCGTGCGCTCCTCGTCATCCACCGTCCAGGGGAGGGGTTGGTCCCCGCCCCGTGCCACGAACTCGTCCCATGGTGTGGCGGGGAACGGGACCGTCATGTCCGTCTCGTCGATGACGACCGTCTCGACGACGGTTTGGAGTTCTACGGCGACCGGCTCGAGAGCGGCGAGGAGTTGGGAGTCACCGACGAGGATCTTGGCGCCAGAGTGGTCGAGGATGTACCGGATCTCCTCGGGCGAGAGTCTGGTGTTGACCGCCACCAGAACGGCCCTGAGCAATGGGACTGCGAAGTGGGCGACGAGCATCTCGGGGATGTTGGGGCAGAGGAAGGCGACGCGATCGCCCTCGCCCACCCCCGACGCCTGGAGAGCCCGCGCCACACGCGTGGTGAGAGCCGACATCTCCCGATATGTCAGTGAGCGGTCCCCATAGACGATTCCCGATTTCTCGGGGAAGGCCATGGCGGCCCTCTCGAGGAACGAGAGGGGTGTCAGCTCGGTTCGATAGACGTGGCTCGTCATCAAGGCTTCAGGTCTGGTCGGACCACTTCGGCGTGCGTTTCTCGAGGAAGGCGGACATCCCCTCCTGTGCGTCGGGCGCCGCGGCATTCACCGCCATCACCGGTGTCGCCACCTCATAGGCGGCATGTTCTGGAAGTTCCGCTTGGGCGTAGTAGACGCCCTTGCCGGTGGCGATTGTCTGGGAGGAGAAGGCCAGGATCTTGTCGGCGAGATCGGCAACCGCCCGGTCGAGCTCGTCTGCAGGCACCGCCTGGTTGATCAGACCCCACTCGACAGCCGTCGCGGCGCTGATCGCCTCACCCGTGAGCAGCATCTGCATCGCACGCTTGTGACCGACAGCCCTGCTCACCGGGACCATCGGGGTCGAACAGAAGAGCCCGATCGAGACACCGGGGGTCGCGAACCACGCATCGTCCGAGGCGACGGCGAGGTCACAAGAAGCGACCAACTGACAACCCGCGGCAGTCGCCACCCCCTGGACCTTGGCGATGACGGGTTGTGACAGAGCGTGAACGGTCTGCATCATTCGCACGCAAGTGGAGAACAACTCGGTGTAGTACTCGTCGGGTCGGTCGATCATCTCCGCCATGTCGTGACCGGCCGAGAAGGCTTTGCCCTCGGCGGCGAGAATCACCACACCTGCCTGGGGCGGAACCGACTCCAGGGCCTCGATCAGGCCGCGCAGCATGTCCAAGCCGAGGGCATTGCGACGCTCCGGTCGGGACAACGTGATGGTGGCGATTCGATCGCCGACCTCGACACGAACGCCCTCGAATTCCATGTATCCATCCTATGTCGGTTGGAGAGACCGGCAGCATGATCGGGGGTATCTCCTTCCGGGTCTGCATCTTCAACTGAGTTGCCCAAGGATTAGCACATCCTGTTAAAGTCACGGCATGTCGGTTGAAGGCTACGACCCGATCGCCAACCCATACGCCCCCGGCGCCGGCACGCCTCCGCCGGAACTGGTCGGGCGGGACGCCGTCGTCGAAGCCGTCGAGATCGCCTTGAGACGGATCGTCTCGTCCCGATCCAGCCAGCATCAGCTGATCACCGGTCTGCGCGGTGTCGGCAAGACGGTGTTGTTGGGAAAGCTCGCCGCTCTGGCCGAGCATGTCGGTTTCCGTGTCATCCGGGTCGAGGCCGTGGGGGGCGAAGACACCCTCGTCAGCTTTCTCCGCCAGTCGCGTCGCATCGTCGAAGACCTCGATCGTTCCAAGGCCGCCCTCCGCGCGCTTCGCTCCATCGAGTCGGTGTCGCTCAGCGTGGCCGGCACCGGCTTCAGCCTCGATCGCGCCGGGACCGCCCCGGATCGGGAGGCGGTGACCGACGTCGTCGTCGACACCGCCGCGGCGGCCGCCGCGGAGGACAGGGGCGTCATGATCGCGATCGACGAGGCCCAGATGGTCGACCCCCACGATCTACGTCGCGTCCTCGCCGGAGCCCACCGTTGCGGACAGGACGGTCTCCCGCTCTTCGTCACGCTGGCGGGTCTGCCCAACCTGGTGGGGATAGTGGCCAAGGCCGCCACCTACTCCGAGCGGATGTTCCGTGTCAGCGACCTCGGGCCCCTCTCCGCAGATCAGGTGACCCAGGCCATCGTCGCCCCCGCCTCCGAGCTGGGAGTGGTCTGGTCGGCCCCCGCCCTGGAGGCAGTCGTCGACCACTCGGATGGATACCCGTTCTTCGTGCAGACCTGGGCCTACCACACCTGGAACGCCGCCGTCGACGACCCGATCTCGGCCGAAGACGTGGTGCGGGCCACGCCCCAGGTCGACCAGGCGCTCGACAACGCGTTCTTCGCGGCCCGTCTCGCCCGGACGCCCGCTTCCGAAGTCGCATATGTTCGGGCTCTGGCTTCGTTGGGGCCAGGTCCCCACCGATCAGGCGAGGTCGCCGAGGCTGACGGCAAGACCACCTCGCAGGTGGCTGCCTTTCGCGACCGGCTCATCGCCGAGGGGCTCATCTACGCGCCGCGCTATGGATGGGTGGAGTTCGCCATCCCCCATTTCGATCGCTTCGTCAGCCGGAACATGCCGGCCGATTAAGGATCCTGCCGCTCGCTCAGGTCGCGTCGGAGCCGCTCCTGGACCACCGTGGCGGTGAGGTCGGAACGGGACCGCTCCACGAGCGACCGGGCGACGTCGGTGGTGCGCCGGAGACCGTTGGTCATGCCATCGGGGTAGTCGATCTCGGCGAGAAGGTCGACGAAATCGTCCATCTGGTCGAGAAGAGCCTCGGCCTCCCCAAGCTGCTCGGAGCGAAGCAGATCGAGCATGCGACGGCGCATCTCCCCCACCGCCTCGCCGAGACCATGCAGATAGGGCACCGGGTCCATGCCGAGCTCGGCGAAGCCGGGCGGCTCCACACCGGTGAAGACCGCCTGGGTCACCCGGGCCTCGGCAAACTCCTTGGCAGCATCGATGACCACGCCGTGACTCATCAACTCGGGATTCTCTGCCAGCGCCTCGTTGATGGTGGCCAGACGGGAGCCCGACTCGTCGATCAGCGCTTGTGCCGCATCCCATTCAGAGCGGTGCAACGCCCTGATCGCGTTGGCGGCGGCGCGAATCACCTTGCGTGACTCGGTGATGGCTTTCTCGCGCGCGACAAAACGCGCATCGAGTAGGGAACGGACCCCTGCGGAGAGGTCAGGGGTCAATTGGCGATGACTTTGACCTGTGGCTCATCCCACTCGGTGGGACGCTCGGCCACGTGCGTCACCTTGAGACGCTGGAGACGACGCTGCTTCATCTGGGCGAGGGCAGCCACGTAGAGGATGAGCAACGAGCTGAAGAAGAGACCTGTGAGCAGCCAGCCGAGTGAGCCGAAGTAGACGGCACCACCAAAGCCGGCGACGGCAAGCAAGGCGAGGACAGAAAGGGTTCGCCGGCGTCGGGTGCGGATCTGGTCCTTGTGGCTGGCGGCGAGGTCGGCGGCGGTGTGCTTCTGCACGTGGGCCATGGAGTGCGACCAGCGATCGAACTCCTCGGTGGAGCTTATCGACGTGGTGCTCTTCTCCCCGAAGACACTGGGGAGCAGGTACACCGCCCAGATCGCAACTATCAGCAGCGCCGCAATTATGAGGGATGTGCTCATGTTGTCTCAGTTACTCCGTCCGCTCAATGAAGCGTAGTTCTTGAGTGGGCTGTCAATCAACGACCTTCGGATCGTTCCCAGGTGCCGGTCCTTCCCCCCTCCTTCATGCGAAGGCGAACCGTCTCAATTGTCACACCACGCTCGACGCTCTTGACCATGTCGTAGATCGTCAATGCCGCGGCGGAGACTGCTGTCAAGGCTTCCATCTCGACCCCGGTGTGGCCTGTAGTGGAAACCGTAGCGGTGATCGCGACGCCATGCCCAGCCCGCTCGAGGGAAATGTCGACTGAGTCGAGGGCTATCGGGTGGCAGAGGGGGATCAGCTCGGACGTTCTCTTGGCACCCATGATCCCGGCGACCCGGGCCACGGCCGCAGCATCTCCTTTGGGGAGATCACCACTGAAGAACTTCTCAACCAGGTCCGGCGGCATGGCGACGACACCCTCTGCCACGGCCACTCGACGTGTCTCCTCTTTGCCTCCAACGTCGACCATGTGTACCTCGCCCGACTCGTTGAGATGGGTCAGCTCCCGATCACCCGTCATCGGGCCTCCTCGTCTCGGTGGCCCGGAACAGCTCGAGGATCACCTCGTCGCCCACGGCGATCTCGCCGACGTCACGGGGTACAACGGCGAAGACGTCCGCATTGGCTGCTCCGGAGAGCACATGCGAGCCCTGACCACCCGTGGGCACGACGGTCGGGGGAAGCCCGTTGCCCTCGAATCGGGCCCTGACGAACTCCTCTTTGGCCGGATCGGACTGCAGGCGCGCGCCGGCGACGCCCATGACACGCGGCCGAAGCAGGGCGTTCGCCCCCTGCATCGCCAGCAATGCGGGTCTGACGAACTGCTCGAATGAGACCAGGACCGACACCGGGTTGCCGGGGAGACCGAAGAACGGTCGCCCCCCGACCAGCCCGAACCCCTGAGGCTTGCCCGGCTTCATCGCCACCGGGAAGAACTCCACGTCGGCCTCGTCCTGGAGGACCATCTTGGTGACATCGAACTCCCCCATCGATACGCCACCGGAGGTGACGATGGCATCGGCCTCGGCGGCGGCCTGGCCCAGGGCGGCACGAAGCGAGTCGGCGTCGTCGGGGATGCGGCCGAAGTCGAGTGGCTCGGCGCCGGCGTCGGCGACCAAATCGAGGATCATCGGTCGGTTGGAGTCGCGGATCATCCCGGGAGCCAGTGTCTCGGTCTCGGCGGGGACGAGCTCGTCTCCGGTCGACATGACGGCCACACGTGGGCGGCGGGCGACCCGGGGCGTGGTGACCCCGATGGTGGCCAGCACACCGATGTGAGGCGCACTCAGCCGCACCCCGGCCGGGAACACCGTGGCGCCTGCCACCACGTCACCACCCGGAGGGCGCACGGATGTGCCCGGAGCGGTCGAGGTGCGGATTGTGACCTTCCCGTCGCTCTCCTCGGTGTCCTCGACCCGCACCACCGTGTCGGCACCGGCGGGCATCGGAGCGCCCGTCATGATCTTCACCGCCTGACCCGCGCCGACCCGGGTGGTCGTGGTCTGCCCGGCTGCCACGTCGGCCACTACCTCCAGGACGGCGTCGTCCGAGGCGACGTCCTCACCCCGCACCGCGAAGCCATCCATCGCCGAGTTGGCGAAGCTGGGGACGTCGTGCGGGGCGACCACTGCCTCAGAGAGCACGCGTCCCAACGCACCCGAGAGACTCACGGTCTCGGGGTGCGTCGCTCGCACCGTCGAAAAGACCAGAGAGCGGACTTCCTCGATCGTCCTCACGTGTCGAAGATCTCGGGACCGAACTGGTGACTGCCCAGGACTTTGCTCGCCTTGAGCAGCCCCTCGGG